>JAYTZB010001174.1:0-1797 GCA_043742085.1 Polyangiaceae bacterium | reverse complement strand
GCTGCCCTTCGTCGCGTCGTCCTTCGACACCTTGTAGACGGCGCCGCCGAGAGCAGCGAGCACCACCACACCAATCCAGAGCTGAGTCGAGCGTTCCATGGTTCGAATGCCTCTACGTGATCAGGCCAGAGAGACGTTTTCGCGCGAGGAGATGCGGCGGCGCCAGAGGAGCACGCCGAAGAGAGCGAACAAGATCGGCAGACCGAGGATGAGGCTGCCCTCGACCCAGTGCTGCGTGTTCTTGCGCTCCTTCTTCATCGTGTCGTCCTGCTTCTTCAGCTGGTCCTCGGTCATGTCGTCGAAGTTGGGCTTCGAGACATCGCCGTAGGCGAGGCCGGGCTCCTGGAGGATCTTCGCCGAGACGGCGAGGAGGTCCACGTCGCCGGTGACCCAGTCGAGCATGTTCTTGAAGACGAGGATGGTGTTGGTCAGGATCTGCTGCGCGTACGGCATCGCGAGCTGCTGGAGCATCTCGTCGCCGCCGCCGTTCGGCATCATCTGAGCCATCTGGCCCTGCATCTCGGGCCCGTTGCCGGCGCGAGCGAAGGGGTTCGCGAAGAACTGCGACGACGAGATGACGAGGACGCGCGCGGTTCCGGCCGCGACGGCGGGAGCCTCGACGCCCATCTTGTCGCCGGCGGGGAAGGCCGTGTGGAGCTTGCCCTCGATCTCGGCGGCGATGTTGAACTGGCTGAACTCGCCCTTGGGACGCCACTGGCGCATCGGCTTCATGTCGATGGTGTCGCCGGTCTCGCGGAGGGCCTTCGGCGTGGTGCGCGCGAGGACCTTGAACTTCGCGGGGTCGGTGACCTCGGGCTGCTTGTCGCGATGGAGGACGAGCGACGAGGGGAACGGAAACGGAACCTGCGTGATCCGGAAGAAGGACGCGAAGCCCGTGTCGAGCAGCTGCTCGTCGTTGGTGAAGCGGAAGTCGTCGCGGACGTCGTGCAGCGGCGGGAAGCGCATGGTCTGCGGTCCGCCCTGCGTGAAGACGTTGACGCGGAAGGGACGACCGAACTCGAGGAGCGCGTCTTTCCGCATCTCGATGCCGTAGCCGTCGAGCAGCTTGTCGAGGTTGTGCGTGGAGAGCGAGCCGTTCATCGTGGCGTCGCTCGCCTTCACGTTCACCGCGCTGGCGATGACCGCGAGGCTCTTGCCGCGCATGACGAACTGGTCGATGCGACGCAGCTCCTTCTCGGTGATGTCCTTCGCCGGCTGCGTGATGATCATGCCGTCGAGCGACTCGTCGACCTCGGCGTCGCCGTTCTTCAGATCGACGTCGACGAACTGATAGAACGGAAAATACTGGGTGACGATGCCCTGGAGCGTGGGCTTCTGACCCGAGCTGGCGGGGACGAGGTTGGCCTCCGAGAGCTTCATCTCGTCGTGACCGGTCAAGAGACCGATCTTGTGCTTCAGGTTGTCGCCCTTGTCGCGGACCTCACGAATCTTGTTCGTGATCCAGAACTCCATGCCGGTGTTGTTGTCGGGCGAGAGCACCTTGATGGTGTCGCGCTCGGCGCCGTAGTTGAGGACGAGGCCCATGTAGCCCTTGGCGAACTCCGCCTTGTCCTCGGTGTCGGAGCCTTCACCGAACTGGATCTCCTGGAGCCCGGCCTCCTTGGCCTTCTTCTTTTGCTCCTCGTCCTTCGCCTCGATGATGACGTAGTCGAACTTGCCCTTGCTCGACTCCTTGTACTGCTGGAGCAGATCGCGGAGGTCGCGCACGAAGGCGTCGAGCTTGGGGAGGCCCTTGGTGACATAGGCCTCGACCTTCATGTCCCCCTTCATCGACTG
>JAYTZB010001173.1:0-1535 GCA_043742085.1 Polyangiaceae bacterium | reverse complement strand
CGTTCTTTTTGCAAATATCGGAAATTGCTGCGATTAAATCGGATACGCCATGACCTCGTCGACCGACCCGCACGTGCTGGAGACCACCGTGGGGGACCTCTCGCTCGAGGAGTACCACCTGCGCCTCGAGGGGCGCGCCTGGAGGATCCTGCACACGGGCGCGATCCTCAGCCTCGCCGACGAGCAGCGATTCCTCGACCCGGCGCGTGCCGAGCCGCGTCTGCCTTACGGCATCGTGCTGTGGCCCGCGGCGATCGCGCTCGCGCACGAGGTGGCATCGCGGCCGGTCGAAGGATTACGCGTGCTCGAGCTCGGCGCCGGCACCGGGCTGCCCGGGATCGTCGCGGCAACGTTCGGTGCGCGCGTCGTGCAGACAGACCGACAAACGCTGGCGCTGTCCGTGTGCAAGAGCAACGCGGCGCGGAACGGCGTCACCGCCATCGAGCATCGCGCGGCGGACTGGACGGCGTGGGAGGACCGCGAGGCCTACGACTGCATTCTCGGCTCGGACGTCCTCTACGCGGACGCGATGCATCCCCACCTGCGCCGGATCTTCGAGGCCAACCTCGCGCCCGGCGGATCGATCCTCGTCTCCGATCCCTTTCGGCAGGCGAGCCTCACGTTCCTCGAGGCCATGGAAGCGGACGGCTGGAAGGTCACCATGACCAAGTGGACCGTGGGAGTCACGCCGCCGCCGCGTCCTGTCGGCGTCTTCGAGCTGACCCGAAGGTAGAGCGTTGCCGCTCTCGTGACGGTGCTGATGATCGCGGTCCTCGCTCGACGGCGGGTGCCGTTCGCGGTTCCGTGGCGGCGCGCTCTGGAGCTCGGGGCCGCGGGCGTGCTCGTCGCGCTGCACTGGGTGCTCTTCTACTCCGCGGTGAAGCTCGCCGGCGTGTCGGTGGCGGTCCTCTGCCTGTCGACCACCTCGTTCTTCACGGCGCTCCTCGAGCCGCTGGTCTTTCGCCGGCGGATCCGCGGGTACGAGCTGCTCCTCGGAGCTCTGGTCGTGCTCGGCGTCGTCTTGCTGCTGCGCGTCGAGGTCGCGCTCCGCGGGAGCTCGAAGGGCCTCGCGATGGGCATCGGATCGGCCTTCTTCTCCGCGGCGTTCGGGACCTGGAACGGCAGCCTCGTCGGGCGCGAGCGCGCCGAGCGCGTGACCCTCTACGAGCTCGCCGCGGCGGGCGTCGCGTGCGGCGTCTGCTTCCTCGCGTTCGGTGGGTTTGTCGCGCCCTGGAACGTCACGCTGGTCGACTGGGGGCTCCTCGCGATCCTCGCCGTCGCCTGCACGCTGCTGCCGTGGCTCTGGTCGCTGCGCGTCCTCGAGACGCTGTCTCCGTACACGGTCGCGATCTCGGTGTCGCTCGAGCCCGTCTACAGCATCCTGTTCGCGTTCCTCTTGTGGCCGCACGAGGAGCGGCTGACAGCGCGCTTCTACGTCGGCGGCAGCGTGCTCATCGCGCTGGTCTTCGTGAACGGCGCGCTGAAATCGCGTGGAAGGTGACACGGCGAGATGACGGACGTGTGTCAGCTTACGT
>JAYTZB010001172.1:0-2431 GCA_043742085.1 Polyangiaceae bacterium | reverse complement strand
TCGGTCTCCTTGCTGTCGAGGAGCTTCCACGCCGGGAACTCGAGCGCCTTGAAGAGCGCCTCGTTGAAATCCTTTTCGAAGAAGAGCTTCCAGAAACGCTCGCAGTCGCAATCGAGCTCGTGCCGCATCGTGAAGGTCGCCATGCCCCGAGGGTACCGGGCGACGCACCTTTTCTGCTAGCGTCCCCGTCTCCTCATGCCCAAGACGCTCCTTCTCGAGATCGGAACCGAGGAGCTCCCCTCCTCGTTCGTCGACGCTGCGCTCGCTGCCTTGCCGGCCCTGGCCGGCGCGAAGCTCGACGGCCTTCGCCTTCCTCACGGCGAGATCCGCGCGCTCGGCACCGCACGACGGCTGGCGGTGCTCGTGCAAGGCGTCGGCGAGACGCAGCCCGATCTCGACGAAGAGGTGGTCGGCCCGCCCGAGACCGCCGCGTACAAGGACGGCAAGCCGACCAAGGCGGCGGAGGCCTTCGCGAACAAGCTCGGCGTCGCCGTCGACGCGCTCTCGGTGGTCACGAAGGAGGCGAGCGGCAAGCAGAAGGCCGGTCGCTTCGTGGTCGGTCGCCGTCAGGAGAAGGGACGCGACGCGCGCGAGCTCCTCGGCAAGGCGCTCGCGGAGCTGTGCGGCGAGATCCCCTTCCGCAAATCGATGCGCTGGGGCGCCGGCAACGCCACGTTCGGCCGCCCCGTGCAGTGGCTCGTCGCGCTGTTCGGTGAGGAGAGCCTCGACCTGTCGTTCGCCAACGTTCGTTCGGGAAAGAGCACGCGCGGTCATCGCTTCCTCGCGCCTGGTTCCTTCGAGATCCCTTCCGGCGATGCCTATGTCGACGCCTTGCGCGGCAAGCACGTCCTCGTCGACCGCGACGAGCGCGCGAAGACCATGATGGATCGCGTGGCCGCAGCGGCGAAGGCGGCGGGCGGCGTGCACGATCCCGAGCCCGCGCTCGTCTCGGAAAACGCGTCCCTCGTCGAGGAGCCGCACATCGTGACGGGCTCCTTCGAGGAGAAATTCCTCGAGCTCCCCGCCGCGGTCATTCGCGCCGTCGCACGTGGCCACCAGAAATACTTCTGCGTGCAAAAGGACGCCGACACGCTGCTCCCGCACTACCTCGCGGTCGTGAACACCGCGAACGACCCGGCGCAGATCGTGAAGGGCAACGATCGCGTCATGCGCGCTCGCCTCGCGGACGCGCGGTTCTTCTTCGAGGAGGACAAGAAGGCGAAGGTCGAGGACCGCGTCGAGAAGCTCCAGGGCATCGTGTTCCACAACCGCCTCGGCACGGTGCGCGAGAAGGTCGCGCGCATGGAGAAACTCGCGGCGAAGATCGCCGGCGCGGGCGGCCTTGGTCTGTCGGCCGCCGCCATCGAGCAGGTCCAGCGTGCCGCCCATCTCTGCAAGTTCGATCTCGTCTCGCTCATGGTCGGCGAATTCCCCGAGCTCCAGGGCGACATGGGCCGCGCGTATGCCTTGAACGCCGGCGAGCCGAAGGAGGTCGCGAACGCCGTTCGTGACCACTACCGTCCGATCGGCGCCGAGGGCCCCGTCGCGGACGACGACGTCTCGGCGGCCGTCGCGCTCGCGGACCGGCTCGACACGCTGGTGGGTTGCTTCGCCGTCGGTCTCTCGCCGACGGGCGCGGCCGATCCGTTCGCGCTGCGCCGCGCGTGCATCGCGACGCTGCGCACGCTCCTCGATCGCTCGAAGGTCAACGGCGCCTACGCGAAGCTCTCGCTCGGCGAGCTTTTCGGCTGGGCCTACGACGGCCTCGAGGGCAAGAAGCTCGACCTCTCGAAGGAGGACACGCTCGCCAAGCTGCGCGAGTTCACCTTCGAGCGCCTTCGCGGGCTCCTCGCGTCCGCTACCTCCACCCACGTCGCCGACGCCGTGAGCGCGGGCAGCGCGCTCGATCATCCCGTGTACGCAATGGCGCGCGCCAAGGCCGTGCACAGCGCGGTCACCGAAGGCAAGGCGTGGCTGGCGCAGGCACGCACGGTCGCCAAGCGCCTCTCCGGCATCTCGAAGGAGCAGAAGCCGGTGCTCCACGGCAAGGACGCCTTCGAGAAGGAAGACGACGCGGTGATCGTGGACGTCGTCGCGAAGCTCGACGCGAGCACGAAGGAGCTCCACACGGAGGCCGCCGTGAGCGCGGCGCTCTCGCAGACCGAGGACCTCGCGGCCCGCCTCGACGACATCTTCACCCGCACCCTCGTCAACGATCCCGCCGACGCGCGGACTCCGAAGCGCCTCGAGCTCCTCTCGTATGGCGCGCAATGCATGCTGCGGATCGGGGATTTCTCGAAGCTGGCGTGATCGCGGGCCGTTGTTGCCGTACGCTTCCGTTACGGACGATGGCCAAGGACCCGCCCAAACCGCCGCCGCTCCCGCCGCGGGCCTCGGTGCCCCCGCCGCGCTCCGTGCCCCCGCCGCGCTC
>JAYTZB010001171.1:0-1906 GCA_043742085.1 Polyangiaceae bacterium | reverse complement strand
GCCGTGCCGAGCCTCTCCGTGACGCTCTCCGGCATGCGCACCACCACGACGGTGTCGTTCGACGCAACGCTCGTGGACGACGAGCTCGTGCTGAACGGTGAGCTCGTCGCCGGCAATGCGCGTCCCAAGGTGCGCGCCACGCAGCTCCTCGATCGCGTGCGCGCTGCCGCCTCCACGTCATCGCGTGCGCGCGTCGTGAGCGTGAACGATTTTCCGACCGCGAGCGGTCTCGCCTCGAGCGCGTCCGGCTTTGCTGCGCTGGCCCTCGCTGCGGTGCATGCTGCCGATCTCGACTGGAGCGCGGAGCGCGTCGCCGATCTCGCGCGCCGTAGCTCGGCGAGCGCTGCCCGCAGCATCTTCGGAGGCTTCGTCGAGCTCGACGGCGGGCCCGGCGACGGCGCGGCGCGCGCCGTGGCGCCTGCGAATGCCCTGGATCTGCGGGTGATCGTGGCCGTCACCACCGAGGCCGAGAAGTCGACGTCCTCGACGGACGGCATGAAGCTCACGCAGGCGACGAGCCCGTACTACGCCGCCTGGGTGGCCGACGCGCCGGAGTCACACCGCGCCATGCGCGCCGCGCTGCTCGCGGGCGACTTCACGAGCGTGGGTTTGCTCGCCGAGCGAAGCGCGCTCGCGATGCATGCGTGCGCGATGGCGGCGGGCATCGTCTACGTGACCGGCGCGACGCTCGCCGCGCTGTCCGAGGTCCGCGCCATGCGCGCGTCCGGGCTCGAGACCTACGCCACCATCGATGCCGGCCCCCACCTCAAGTGCCTCGTGCGCTCGGCGGACGTCGCTGCTGCTCGCGCGCGGCTCGAGAGCGTACCCGGCGTCCTTCGCCTGATCGAGACGGCGCCCGGCGAAGGCGCCCGCCTCGTCGACGAGGTGCCGCGATGAGGGTCTTCGCTCCCGGCAAGCTGGTCCTGACCGGCGCGTATGCCGTGCTCGGCGGCGCGCCCGCCATCGTCATGGCCACGAACCGTGGCGCCTATGCCGACGGCGCGCGCTCCAACCCGACGCCCACCGCGGAGGTTCGCGCCGCGCTCGGCGACGTCGACTCGCCGCACGTCGACGCATCGTCGCTGTTCCTCGGCGCCCGCAAGCTCGGGCTCGGCGCGAGCGCGGCCATCCTCGTCGCCTCGCTCGCGGCGCGCGAAGGCAAGCGCGGCGCCGACCTCGCCGACGACAAGGTGCGCTCGGCGCTCTTCGACCGCGCCCGCGCGGCGCACGCCGCGGCGCAGTCCGGCGGCAGCGGCGTCGACGTCGCCGCGAGCGTGTACGGCGGCGTGCTCGAGTACGTCCCCGGCGTCGCGAAGCGTCGCTCGCTTCCCGAGGGCACGCTCATCCACGTCTTCGCGTGCGGAACGAGCGCGCGCACCGCCGAGCTACGCGGACAGGTCGACCGCTTCGCGGCGCTCTCGCCGGCAAGCCATCGCACGTGCATCGACGAGCTCGAGGCCATCGCGCACGAGGCCGCGGCGGCCGTGAACGAGGGCAGCAAGGAGCGGCTCGTCGTCGCGATTCGTCTCGCGGCCCGCGCGCTCTCCCGGCTCGGGGTCGCTGCGAGCGCGCCGATCGTTCCCGACGGCTTCGATGTCCTGGAGGACGTCGCCGCCGCGGAGAACGCGGCCTTCTGTGTCTCGGGCGCTGGCGGTGGTGATGTCGCGACCTATGTTGGAAGCACGCCGCCGTCGCCCGCGTTCGTGGAACGTGCGCGCACGCTCGGACTGTTCGAGATCGCCGTGGCACTGGATGAGAAAGGAGTGAGGGCCGTCACGCAGTCCCCGACGTTCGTCGTTGCTGCGTGCGTCACCTCTTCGTCATGATCAAGCGCACTTCGCAGCTGCCGGGCTTCTACAAGGTCACCGTCGCCGAGCGTCGCAAGCTCGTCGCCGAGGCCACGGGC
>JAYTZB010001170.1:0-3521 GCA_043742085.1 Polyangiaceae bacterium | reverse complement strand
TTCTTCGCGATGGCCTCGCGGTAGGCGACCTCGGGCTTGCCGACGTTCGACTCGACCTTGAACTCGCGACGGAGACGGTCGCAGATGATGTCGAGGTGGAGCTCGCCCATGCCGCTGATGATGGTCTGGCCCGACTCCTCGTCGGTGTGGACGCGGAACGACGGGTCCTCGGTGGCGAGCTTCTGGAGCGCGACGCCCAGCTTCTCGACGTCAGCCTTGGTCTTCGGCTCGACGGCGATGGAGATGACAGGCTCCGGGAAGATCATCTTCTCGAGGATGATCGGCTTCAGCTCGTCGCAGAGCGTGTCGCCGGTGCGCGTGTCGCGGAGGCCGACCGCCGCGTAGATGTTGCCGGAGTCGGCCTCGGTCAGCTCTTCGCGCTTGTTGGCGTGCATGCGGAGGATGCGGCCGATGCGCTCGCGCTTTCCGCGCGTGGAGTTGGTGACCATCGTGCCGGACTGGATCGTCCCCGAGTACACGCGGAAGAACGTCAGGTTGCCGTGCGGGTCGTTGAGGATCTTGAAGGCGTAGGCCGCGAACGGCGCCTTGTCGTCGGCCTTCCGCTCCTCTTCCTTGTCGTTGTCCGGGTTCACGCCCTTGACCGGCGGGATGTCGAGCGGCGACGGGAGGTAGTTGACGACCGCGTCGAGGAGTAGCTGGACGCCCTTGTTCTTGAACGCCGAGCCGCACAGGACCGGAAAGAACTTGAACGACGTGCAGCCGATGCGGATCGCGTTGACGATCTCCGCCTCGGTGATCTGGTCGGCCTTGCCGTCCATGTACTTGGTCATGATCGCGTCGTCGACGTCGGCGCAGGCCTCGATCATCTTCTCGCGATACGCCTGACACTTGGCCTTGAGGTCCGCGGGGATCTCGCCCCACGTGTACTTTTGGCCCTTCTCCTCTTCGGAGAAGGTGGCGGCCTTCATCGAGATGAGATCGACGACGCCCTTGTGGTGTTCTTCTTCGCCGAGCGGCCACTGGATCGGGACGGGCGTGACGCCCAGGCGGTCCTTGATCGAGTTGACGTTCATCTCGAAGTCGGCGCCGGTCTTGTCCATCTTGTTGACGAACACGATGCGCGGGACGCGGAACTTGTCGGCCTGGCGCCAGACGGTCTCGGTCTGGGGCTCGACGCCGTTGCCGCCGTCGAGGACCGCGACCGCGCCGTCGAGAACGCGGAGAGAGCGCTCGACCTCGATCGTGAAGTCGACGTGGCCGGGGGTGTCGATGATGTTGATGCGGTGGCGGACGCCGGCGTGCGGGCCTTCGCCCGGAGCCCAGAAGCAGTTCGTCGCGGCCGACGTGATGGTGATGCCGCGCTCCTGCTCCTGAATCATGTAGTCCATCGTCGCGGAGCCTTCGTGCACCTCGCCGATTTTGTAGTTCACGCCCGTGTAGTAGAGAACGCGCTCGGTCGTCGTGGTCTTGCCCGCATCGATATGCGCCATGATCCCGATGTTGCGCGTTTTCTCTAGCGGGTATTCGCGAGCCACGTCAGTTCTCCAAGCTCAGTCAGGGCGGTCAGGGCAGGTACGGCGGGGATGAAAATCTTGGGGTGCGAAATGCACGAAACCCTCTCTGGCCCTCCCGCTGCGTTTTCAGCGGGATCCCGGAAGACCGGGAGAGTCCAGAGAGGGTGTCGGGGTACTTCTTAGCGCCGTCGTCCTCGTGTCGAGGGGGAGAGCGGCTGGCTGAGTAACCCGATCCTTATGTCGGCTTGAACATCTCGCGTAGTTGGACCTCGGGAGGGGTCGGCTTTCTACCAAGGGGGCGGGGGAAGTCAAGGGATGGTAGTGTGCCGCCCGCAGCACGATGGCGCAGCGTGAGCTTCCGCGGGAGGACGAAACGGCCGAAAAACCGCGGTCTGCTCGTCCGCGTGCGCCGGCCGCCGAGCCTGACCGCGCTCCGAACGCGCTCGTTCGCCTGTTTTCCAGCCCCCGGGCCCAGGTCGACCTCGTGCGGCGCGTGCTGGCGCCCGTCCTGCTCGCGCTCGTTCCGCTCTTCTGGGTGGCCGACGCCACGCATCGATCGTCGCTGACCACGCTCGGCCGGGACCAGGGCATCTTCCAGTACATCGCCTGGGCGGTCCGGCACGGCGACGTCGATTACCGGGACGTCCGGGACGTGAACGGGCCGCTGACGCACCTCATCCACAGCGTCTTCCTCGGGCTCGGCGGCGGGGACGAGCATCGCTTCCACGTCCTCGAGCTCTGGGCGACCGGCCTGTCCTTCGCGCTCGTCGGGGCATGCATTCCCGGGCTCGTCACCAGGCGGCGCCCGCGCTGGTCGGAGCGCGCGGCGTGGGCGGCTGCGGCCGGCGTCGTGCTGATGGGGCAGTACCAGCTCTACCTCTACTGGAACCAGGCCCAGCGCGAGAGCTTCTGCGACTGGTTCCTCCTGCCGAGCCTCGCGCTCCAGATGGCGCGTCCGGCGCGCACGGCGCGCGGCGCAGGCTGGCGCGTGACCGCCATCGCCGCGCTGTCGACCATCACGTGGTTCGGCAAGCCGAGCTTTGCGCTCTTCACGGCCATGCAGCTCGGCGTGCTGCTGCTCGTCGATCGGGACATGCTGATCGGCGCGAAGGCGAAGCTCGGGCGCTTCGTGCTCGGCGGGCTGCTCGGCGCCTCGATCCCGCTCGCGTATCTCCTGATCTACGGCGACGCGATGGCCTTCGCGAAGATCACGTTCATCGACGTCCCGCAGATCTATCGCTTCATCTGGGCGAAGAGCGCGCAGGAGATCTTCGGCGAAGAAGGTCCGCTCAAGGTCGCCGCGGCCGGCATCGCGGCGTCTGCGCTGCTCATCGGTCTCATTGCGACCCGTGAGCTGCCGAAGCGCGTCCTCGTCATCGCGCTGATGCCCCTGTGCGCGATCGTCAACGTCGCCGTCCAGCACAAGGGCTTCGGCTATCACTTCCATCCGCTCACCGCGTCGACGCACATCGCGTTCATGCTCGTGGTGGCGATGCTCTGGGAGCGTTATCGCGCGGTGCCGCGACGAACGCCGCTGGGACGGATCGCGGCGGTGTTCGTCGCGGTGGCCTACGCGCTCGAGGTGACCGCGAGCATGAAGGGCTCGCCGCACATCCGAAACGTGTGGATCCTCGCGGGCGGCGAGACCCCTTCGCTACGCGCGAAGGAGGAGTACTTCAACACCTTCAAGAGCTACGACTTCTTCCCGTGGGAGCTGCGGCAGGCCGCGGCGTACCTGCGCGAGAAGACGCCGTCCGATGCGCGCGTGCAGATGTACAGCATGGATCCGTATCTCCTCTTCCTCGCGGAGCGGAAGAGCGCCACGCCGTACATCTATGCGTACGATCTGAACGACGACGCCGCGCTCGAAGGCGGCTGGTCGAACCGCCCGACCGAGCTCGACATCCTGCACATCAAAACGGGCCGCGACGCGCACGAGAAGGACATGCTCGAGCGCCTGCGCGCGAAGCCGCCCGAGGCATTCGTGTTCATCAATCACGCGCCGCTGGTCTCGTATCCGGACGCGTGGGAAGACTTCCAGCACAC
>JAYTZB010001169.1:0-2502 GCA_043742085.1 Polyangiaceae bacterium | reverse complement strand
CCAGTCGAAGCCGAGCCACTTCACGTCGCGCTTGATGGCCTCGACGTACGACACGTCCTCGGTGGTCGGGTTCGTGTCGTCCATGCGCAGGTGACAGCGCCCGCTGAACTCTCGGGCGACGCCGAAGTCGACGCAGATCGCCTTTGCGTGGCCGATGTGGAGGTGGCCGTTGGGCTCGGGCGGAAAGCGCGTGACGACATTTCCGCCGTGCTTTCCCGCCGCCACGTCGGCGCGGATCATGTCGCGGATGAAGTCGGAGGGGTCGGACATGGGACCGTGAACATAGGACAAATGCGGCCATTTCGCGAGAGCCCGTCGGTCTCGAGACGAAGTCGGGCGCCGCTGCACTTTCCACGAAACAATCGGACGTGCTGGCCGATGGGGGGCTCCAATGCATCCCTCTTTCCGCGTCGGCTTCGGTCTCGTCGGCGTCGTCCTCCTCAGCGCGCTCGGCACGCTCGTCAGCGCGTGCGAGCCGAGCAGCTCGTCTTCGTCGGGCGCGCCTCCGGCGAGCTCCACGTTCCCGACGCCGACCACTACCGCACCGCCGCCGCCGGCGCCGACGACGATGCCGATGCCGATGCCAGGCAGCACGGCGACGCCGCCGGACGGGCATGCGTGGGGCCCGGCCGTCGAGATCAGCAACAGCACGTTCAGCAACCTTCGCGGCGATCCGCACGTCGGCATCGACGCCGCAGGAAATGCGGTCGCCGTGTGGCTCGAGGAGCTCGGCGACAACACGCGGAACGCGATATGGGCGAGCCACTACTCCGCCGGCGGAGCGTGGAGCGCGCCGTCGACCATCGACAACACCGTCGGCAGCGCGAGCGCTCCGCAAGTCGCGATGACGCCCAGCGGCACCGCGGTCGCCACGTTCGCGCAGAGCGAGTCGAACCAGGGTGGCCAGGTCGACCTCGTCACCAATCGCTTCACCGGCACGTGGGCGACGCCCGCGACCCTCTCGAGCATGGGGTCGAATCCCGATCACCACGTCCTGGCCGTCGGCAGCGACGGGGCCGCCACGCTCGCATTCCAGGCGCCTGACGCGATGTTCCCGCGGGCGTGGTCGGCGCGCTCGTCCACCACCGGGACGTGGGCGCCGGCGACGGTCATGGGGAGCAACGCGCAACCCGGATGGTGGCCCGCGGTCACCGTCGCGCCCAACGGAGAAGCCGTGATGACGTGGACCGAGACCGCCGGCGGTCCGTCGACGACATCGTTGTGGGCCAGCCGCACCGCGGGCGGCGTGTGGCAAGCGCCTTCGCTCCTCACCGCCGACGTCGGGCAAGTGCTCCAGTCCATCATCGTCGGCGCCGACGCCGGGGGGAACGCCGTCGCGCTCTGGTCGCAGCGCCTGGCCGGTGTCTACACGTTGCGCAGCGCACACCTGAACGCCGGCACCGGGACGTGGAGCGCGCCGGTGACCGTGAACGACGGCACGCGCGAGGCCCTTGCGCCAGCGCTCGGCGTCGATGCGGACGGGGACGCCGTCGCGGTCTGGTCCGAGACCAATTACGGCGTCGTCGCCAGTCGCTCCTCGTCATCGACGGCGAGCTGGAGCAGCCCCGTCCTCGTCCAGGCACGATCGACGGGCGGGGTGGCGGGGACGATTCCCAGCGTCGGCGTCGACGCGAAGGGCAACGCGGTTGCCGCCTGGGTGAGTAGCGTCGGGAGCCCTCCCCGCCCGCACGTGTTCGCGGCTCACCTCGCATCCGCTGGAAACATGTGGACTACACCGATCGATCTGCCGCTCGCCGATCCGGGCGCCACGCCGTATGCGTCCGAGACGCAGCTCTCGGTCAACGCGAAGGGCGAAGCGATCGTCGTCTGGCACCAGCAGACCGATGCGACGGCAGCCACGGGCATCTGGGGTCGCGTCTACCGCTGAACGAGAGGTGATGCAGTGAGGCATCAGCGCGGACCACAGGACTCACTTGCGCGCTCGTGCAGAGGTGGCACGCTGCGCCGCGATGCGTCCACCGACTCGCCTTGCGACGCTGACTGCTCTCGTCGCGGCCAGCGTGCTCGCGTCGCATGATACGCGCGCCGACGGCAATCGCTTCGCGCTCGATCTCGGGGGCGTCCGTCAGGGCTTCGTGCGGGCCGCCGTCGAGCCCGACAAGTCCGCCCCCGCGCGGCAGCAGCTGATGCTCACCGCGCAGGAGATCGCTCCTTCGATCGCGTCGATCGTCGAGACGTTCGCGCGGAGCGTGCCGGTCAAGCGCGACGTCCGGCTCACGAGCGGCGCCGTCGTTCGCAAGGCGAACGATGCCCGCCTCGCGTCGGTGAAGCTCCCCGCGCTCGGCTCCGGCGGCGCCGCCGAGATCGAGCTCGGCTTCGCAGTGACCGGGGTGACGACGCAGCCACTCCTCTCCGCGAAGGAATCACCGCCCTCACCGGTGGGTGCGCGCATCACCGGATTCCGTGTAGACCTCACGGGTATGCAGGCGATCGAGGCCCCGAAGCTCGATGCCATCACCATCACCCAGAGGCCCGACGGCA
>JAYTZB010001168.1:0-5926 GCA_043742085.1 Polyangiaceae bacterium | reverse complement strand
GTGTCCAACGCCGACGGCCCGGCCGCACACGACACGCCCATCGAGATGCTCATGGGCGCGCACTTCAACGTCGCGAACGGCTTCCGCATCAACATGGGCGCCGGCACGTTCCTCGACCACGGCTACGGCGCGGCGGTCGCGCGTGGCCTCTTTGGCCTCGAGTGGTACCCGGATGCGGAGAAGTCCGATCGCGACAAGGACGGCGTCTACGACGACGAGGACGCGTGTCCCGACGTCGCCGGCGTTCGTACGAGCGACCCCAAGACGAACGGCTGCCCGCCGCCTCCGCCCGATCGCGACGGCGACGGCATCATCGACAGCGAGGACGCATGTCCCGACGTCCCGGGCGTTCACACGAACGATCCCAAGACGAACGGCTGCCCGCCGCCTCCGCCCGATCGCGACGGTGACGGTGTCCCCGACGCCGTCGACGCGTGTCCCGACGTCCCCGGCGTCAAGACCGACGACCCGAAGACCAACGGCTGCCCGCCCGACCGCGACGGCGACGGCGTCCTCGACAAGGATGACGCGTGCCCCGACGTGCCGGGCATCAAGACCAACGACCCGAAGACGAACGGCTGTCCGGACACCGATCGTGACAAGGACGGCATCCTCAACGACGTCGACGCTTGCCCCGATCAGGCCGGCCCGAAGTCGGACGACCCGAAGACCACCGGCTGCCCGCGCGTCTTCATCAAGAACGGGCTCATCCAGATCCTGGAGCAGCCGAAGTTCGACTTCAACAAGGCGAACATCAAGCCGGAGAGCGACTCGCTGCTCACCGAGGTCGCGAAGGCGATGACGGATCACCCGGAAATCAAGCGGGTTCGCGTCGAGGGGCACACCGACAACGTCGGCAGCGCCGAGTACAACAAGAAGCTCTCGCAGCAGCGCGCCGACTCGGTGATCAAGTGGCTCTCGAGCCACGGCATCGCCGCCGATCGCCTGGCCGCGAAGGGCATGGGCAAGGAGACGCCGCTCGTCCCGAACGACACGGAGCTCAATCGCGCGCTCAACCGCCGCGTCGAGTTCCACATCGAGGACCAGGAGCAGACCGTCAAGGAGATGGTCAAGACCCCCGGTGGCGGCACCGTGGTCGCTCCGCCGAAGGATGCGGTCCAGCCGAAGAAGCCGGCACCGAACCCGACGCCGGCACCGAAGCCCTGAGGGCGTGACGTAGACAGCGCGAAAGCGCGGCGAAGCAGGCGATCGACGAAGAGTCGGTCGCCTGTTTTGCGTTTTGGCCGGCGTGCAGGTAGCACGCCGGCACCGTGACTCGTGAGCTCGTCAATGGTGACGTGCTAGCGTCCGCGCGTGCGCCGATCCATCGCGTTCCTCCTCGTCGCGATCGGGCTCGTCGCGCTCGTCGTCGGGATCGCGTCGGGCTGCGGAACGCTCTTTTCGTACAACGGCAAGCATCCCATTGCCGTCCAGTCCTTCACGGCGGGCACTCCGCTGCGCCACACGTTCCCCGGCAAGGCGGGCCGCCGTTACACGATTGCCGTCCACGTCGTCTTCGAGCGCGACGCCGTCGCCGAGTCGAACGGTCAGCTCCTTGTCGAGGCGCGGTTTCCGCTCGTCGCGTCGATCGTGGACGATGCCGGTCTCCCCGGGGCGAAGGTGGTGGGTTGGCTCGATCCGAGCGAGCCTCCCACCGTGCTCTACGGGCACGTCGCCTCGGCGAGCCAGCGGCGGCCGATGGGGGGTGGCCCCGAGGAGCTCGTCGCCGAGCGCCTCGTGGGCCCGTACATGCCGGCCCGGGATCGGGACGTCGCCTACGTGGTGGACCTCGGGGCGGACGTCATCGCGAAGGCGCCGGTGCGGGAGACCCGCGTGGTCGTTTACGACGACAAGCTGCCCACCTCCATCAGCGTGGCCTTCGCGGCGGCGGGGGCCGGGGCGCTGGCGTTGATCACGGGGACAATCCTCCTCTTTTTGGGGCTATTCACCGCACGTCGCGGTGGTACTCGGCGCCGCCAAATCGTATAACGCGCGACCATGTCCCTCCGCTCCTCGGCGCGCTTCGTTTCCCTGGCGGTCGCCTCCGCCGTCGTCCCCGCGGTCGTTGCGTTCGCGCCCGCTGCCGCCGCGCAAGCGACGTCCACGGCGGCGGCCCCGGCAGCCCCGGCGACTCCGAAGAAGGAGGACCCCAAGCCTGCCGCCGATACGACGACGTCCCCGCCCGGCACCACGCCGCCCGCGACCGGCCCGACCTCGCCGACGCAGACCGACGCCGCGGTCGACACGAGCGCGATGAAGGCGCCCGCCGAGCCGGCGGCCGCTGGACACCCCATCGAGCAGCGCCGCGCGATCTACGTCTCGGTGGACTTCGGATTTGCGCGCGCCGACGTGGGCGGGCTCTCCGACAACACCAGCTTCGACAAGACGGGCGCCAACGGCATCATGGGCGGGCTCGGCATCGGTTACCGGCACAACAACCTCCGCGTCGGCGGTCGCTTTCGCGACGCGAGCACGACGGAGTTCGAGCTCTGGTCGCTCGTGGGAGAGATCGGCTACGGCTTCCCGATGCGGGCGATCACGCCCGTCATCTTCGTGCACGGCGGCTACATGTTCGACTCGGGCATCCAGCGCTCGGTGGTCGCGAAGTCGCTTCCGCCGGGCAACCTGCTCACGCCCAACCTCGGGCTCGACGGCGCGGTCCTCGGCGCGGAGCTGGTCGGCAACATCCACCTCTCGCAGTTCCTCCGGATCGGACCGTTCATCGGCTTCGACCTGACCTGGTTGCACAGGAAGCAGGTCGGCCTCCCGCAGTCGATCGTCCCGCTCAGCGACGATACGAAGAACAACCCGCTCTACACCGACTCCGGCAGCGGTGTCGGCTACGTCTTCACCCTCGGAATCCGCGGCACCGGCGACATCGCCTTCTAGCCTCGGCTTCGTATACTTCGGGGATGTATCGCAAGCCCGGATCGCCCGGCGTCCTCAAGGGCGTGCTGTCGGGGCCCTACGCCGGCGGCCGGCGGCTCGTCGATGCCGGTAAGCTCCCGCGCGCTGCGCGCCAGCGGCTCGCGGACGTCCTGACCGGCCGCGCCGATCCGACACCGATCCTTCACGAGCACCCGGGAGGTCTCGCGTCTCGCTTCCGCGCCACGTGGGGCGTGCTCGTGGCGATCCTCGCGCTCTCGTCCTTGATCGCGATGGGCTTCGCGGATCCGCGCGCGGCGTGGGCGTATCAGCCAGGCAGCCTTGCCGCTGGCTATGCGGCGGCAGGTATCCTCCTCGTGCTCTCGCTCCTGTCGCTCTATCGCCGGCGCGCGCTCGCGTCGGGCGGCGCGCTCGTTCCCGGGCGATACCTGCTTCCGCTCGACGTCGTCGAGGTGCCGCCGGAGGACGCAGCAGGGGAGCAAGTGATCGTCATCACGCCGCTCGGCGACGGTCGCGATGCCCGGATCCGCACCACCGAGCGACGAGAAGAGCTCCTCATCGTCCTCGACGGCGGCGCCGAGCTCGCGTTCCCGCTCCGCAACGAGCGCGAGGGCGAGCACGCCCTCCGCCGCCTCGAGCACGCGCAGACGCTGCTCGAAACGCTGACCTACGGGCGCGAGCTCGAGAAGGCGGTCGCCAACGATGCGTTCTTCGACGTGCGCGTCGACGACTCCTGGAGCTCGCTGGTGCCCGCCGGTCCGACCAGCGGCGCTGTCCGCAGACGAAGGCGGCTGATCCACGGCTCGTTCGCCACCGCCGCTGCGCTGCTCCTCGGCAGCGTGCTCGGCTGGGGTGCGTTCGTGGGGCGGAGCTGGGCGAGCGATCGCGCGCTCTACCTGCGAGCGCTCCGCATCGGCACCACCGATTCCTTCGACGCCTATCTCGTACGCGGCACGTCGCACCGCGATGACGCCATCCGGCTCCGCGATCGCCTCGAAGAGCAACGTGCCTCGCTGGCCGCCGCGGCGAAGGCTTCGCGCGATCGAACGCGGCCGGGCTTCGAGCCGTCGCCGCGCTCGGAATGGGAGCTCATGCCGGAGGAGGCGGCGGAGCGGCGAGGCTCCGCGGAGGCGTGCATCGCGGGCATGCGTGCGCGGGCCAGCACGGCACATCCCGAGGTCACGCGGATCATGGAGAAGCTGGTCGCGCGCGCGCGGCGCACCGGCGATCCGCTCGTCCCCATTCGCATCGACGCACACCTCGGCCCGAGGCCGTCCGACGCTCCGGACTCGGATCACGAGGCGCGTGCAGCGCGCACCATCTGGGCCTTCGAGCGGATCTTCTCGGAGACGTGCCCCGCCAGCCTGGTCCGCTTCGCGGCGCGTCCGGTGGAGCGCACGAACGTCGGCGCGCCGGGAATGTCGCCCGGGATCGATCTCAAGATCGACGTGAGCTGGCCGAGCCGTCCGACGTGGAAGCGGCCAGGCCTCGTCGTGTACGCGCCGCAGATCACGTTCGAAGTCGCGCTGCACGGTGAAGCCATCGACGACGTCGCGTCGTTCCATCTCACGATGCCGCCTCCCGCCGTCGCGCCCGCGCAGGTTCGTCCACGCAGCCTGTTCATCGTCGCCAGCGCGGATGCCGGCACGCTCGCCGATGCCGGTGCGCTCGATGCGAACGTGGTCCCGCTCGTCACCGCGCGCGCGTTCGACCGTCTCTACGACGAGCTCTACGGCCTCTTCTTCGCGGGTGATCCCCGCGTGCCGCTGCGCGCCAGCGAGGACGAGTGAGGTCGACCAGGGCCTCCCGCCCCTGAAGCTCGACCGCCAGACCGGCTGCGCAAACGCGCGTTTTGTGGCACGATCGAACCCGTGGTGCAGGTCCACTCCGACAACGTCCTCCGCGCCATTACCGACGACGGGGGCTTTCGTGTGCTCGCGTGTGACACGACGGCCACCGTCCGTGGCGCCATCGAGGCACAAAAAGCCGACACGCCAGAGCTGACGCGGCTCTTCGCCGATCTGCTCACCGGGGCGGTGCTCCTTCGCGAGAGCACGTCGCCCGACAGCCGGCTCCAAGCGATTCTCCAGGGCGACAATCCGCGCACGCGGATGATCGCCGATACCCATCCCGATGGGTCGACGCGCGGTCTCATCCAGCTCCCCGACGGCGTGAAGGAGATGCCGATCGGCGAGAAGGGCCTGCTCCAGATCGCGCGTACGCTCCACAACGGCGCGCTTCATCAAGGCGTCGTGCAGGTGCCGGCCGGGTCCAACAACGTGTCGGCCGCGCTCATGGCGTACATGCAGGACTCGGAGCAGACGGTGACGATGATCGCCGTCGGCTGTCACCTGTCGAACGGCGAGGTGGCAGCGGCCGGCGGCTACATGGTGCAGCTGCTGCCGGAGCTCGCCGAGGGCCCGCTCGCCGTGATGACCGAGCGCCTCAAGGACTTCCAGGACATCGTCCCGCTCCTCGCGCGCGGCCGCGCGACGCCGGGCGAGCTCCTCGCCGAGACGCTGTACGGGATGCCGTTCACCACGGTCGGCGATCGTGCGGTGTTCTTCGGCTGCCGCTGCAGCACCGACCGTCTTGCGCAGAGCCTCGCCTCGCTGCCGCGCGCCGACATCGAGTCCCTGATGGAGGGCGGCAAGCCGCTCGAGATCGAGTGCGACTACTGCCGCAAGCGCTACGAGTTCACGACGCAGGACCTGCGAAGCCTGATCGACGCGAACTGAGCCGCGTCGCAGACCTCGCCGTCCGTGCATGACGCGCCGTCAGCGCCTCATGCGATGAGTCGCGCGCCGAAGGCGAGCCCCGTGCAAACGGTGCTCACCACGGCGAGCACCTGGGCATCGCGCAGCCGCTGCATCGTCCCGCGCGCCCACCGCGCGTGCGAGCCCTGCGCGATGCTTCGCCGTTCGATGATCGGCATGTCGCGGTAGAGACCTGCGGCGGACAGCGCCTCCGGCGCCACGAGCACCGACCCCGGCAGGACGTGGGCCCCGCGGACCTGCTCGAGCGCCCCGAGCATCTGGCC
>JAYTZB010001167.1:0-3023 GCA_043742085.1 Polyangiaceae bacterium | reverse complement strand
CGCGCACCGAGGCCGTCCTTCGCGCCCACGCCCTTGCTCTTGCTCGTGGCGATCGGAGCCTGGCGCCGCGCGAGCGCGAGCGTCACCAGCACCGGTGCGAGCAGCAGGATGCGCGCCGACTTCGATGCCGCCGCCATCACCCCACCGATCCCGTCGACGCCGCCCATCTGCGTGCCGACGGCGATCGCGCTCGACAGATCGTTCACCGCGAGCCCGCTCCACAGGCCGGCGTGCGCGGGATCGATACCCACCAGGAGCGCGAGCGCGCGGAACGAGATCATCGCGACGACGCTGAAGAGGAACATCACCGCGATGGCGACGCCCTGCTCGTCGCGGTGGGCCCCGACCACCGGCGCGATGGCATTGACCGCGGAGGCCCCGCAGATCATCGTGCCGCCCGCGAGGAGATCGACGAGCGGCCTCCGCACGCCGAGGAGCACGCCGAGGACATGCGCCACGAAGAACGCGCTCGGCAGCGAGCACGCCGCGACGGCGAAGATCATCGTGAGCTCGCTCCGTCCGAAGAAGCTGGTCTGCACCTTCATGCCCATCAGGATGATGGCGAGACGCAGCACCCACTTGCCGACGAAGCGGAGCCCGGCCGCGTAGCGATCGGGCTCGCGCTCCTTGCCGACGCTGCCGAGACCGAGCACGCGCGCCAGCGGTGTGTTGACCACGAACGCGCCCAGGAACAGCGCGATCATCACGTCGGAGACGAACGGCGAGGACGGCAGCGCATGCGCGAGGCCCACCGCAAGCACGCCGATCGCAGCCGCGAGCACGAGGCCCGGCACGTCGGGACGGGACGGCAGCCACTGCGGACGCACGGCGGGTGCATACCACGAGCGGGGCAGCTTGACGCGCCCCGCGTTTGCTCGTTCTGATGCGCATCCGATGCTGGGACGACGCGCGATGCTGCAGGCGACAGGAGTGGCGGCTCTGCTTCGCTCGGAGCTCGCCGCCGCGGATGACGTGGTCCTCCGGCAGGGTGGCTCGCCGCAGAACCTGGCGACGCCGCTGGAGTACTTCGACCGGCTCATCACGCCGACGCCGGTGTTCTTCGTGCGGAGCCACTTCGGTCCACCGGCGCTGGATCGCACGCGGAAGACCATCATCGACGGCACCATGGTGAAGACGCCGCTCGCCCTCTCCGTCGACGAGCTGAAGAAGTCGTTCCCCGAGGTCACCGTCACCGCGGTCCTCCAGTGCTCCGGCAACGGTCGCTCGTTGCACCGCCCGACCGTTCCTGGGTTGCAGTGGACCCACGGGGCAATGGGACAGGCGACGTTCACCGGCGTCCGCCTGAAGGACGTCCTCGCGAAGGCCGGGATCGACAAGGACGCGATGCACGTCCGCATGGTCGGTGCCGACACGCCGCCGAAGCCCACGGTGCCGGCCTTCGTGCGCAGCTTGCCCATCGAGCGCGCGCTCGATCCCACCACCATCCTCGCGTATCGCATGAACGGCGAGGACTTGACGCTCCAGCACGGCGCGCCGCTCCGCCTCATCGTGCCGGGGTGGGCCGGGGATCACTGGGTGAAGTGGCTCGTCGGCATCCGCCCGCAGGCGAAGGAGGCCGAGGGCTTCTTCATGCAGGTCGCGTATCGCATGCCGATCGCTCCCGTCGAGCCGGGCGCTCCGGTCTCGCCGGATCGCACGAAGGCGGCGACGTCGTTTCCGGTGAAGTCGATCATCGCGCGGCCGAGCGGCGACGGCGTGAAGCGTCCCGTCGGCCCGCAGGAGGTGGTCGGCATCGCGTTCTCGGGCGACGCGCCGATCCAGATGGTCGAGGTCTCGGTCGACGCCGGCGCGACCTTCGTGAAGGCGACGCTCGAAGGCGAGGGCGGCGTCGGACGCGCGCAGGTGTTCCGCCATCGCTTCGTGAAGAAGGAGCCGGGGCGCGTGAAGGCGATCGTCCGCGCCACGGACAAGAAGGGCAACGTGCAGCTCGAGAAGCCGCAGTGGAACCCGAGCGGGTACTTCTGGAACGGCTGGCACTCCGCCGAGTGGGAGGTGGGGTCGTGAGCGCGTCGCGTACGCTGGCGGCGATGGCGGTCGCCGCCGTGGCCACCGCGCTGGCGGGGTGCCCGGACAAGAACGAGAGCGCGAACGCGGACGCGAGCGCGGACGCGGGGGACGGCGCGGCGGCGGCAGCCGCGACCGCGCTCGACGGGAAGAAGCTCGTGCGCGAAGCGTGTCTGTCGTGTCACAGCGAGCACATGCTGGCACAGCAACGGCTCACGCCTGCGCAGTGGCAGAAGACCGTCGGCAAGATGGTGATCTGGGGAGCCAACCTCGATCCCAAGGAGATCGATCCGGTCGTCGCCTATCTCGTCTCGACGAGCGGCGCCGGCGCATCGCCCGGCCCGTTCGTTCCCGAGACGGTGCCCGCCGGCGACGCGCTCACCGAGATCGCGGCGCTTCCGGACGATCCCTTCCCTGCCGGCGACATCGAGCGCGGCAAGCGCCTCTTCGTCGACAAGTGCTCGGGATGTCACGGGAGCGATGCGCGCGGCGCTCTGGGCGTCGCGCTCGTCGACAAGCCGTTCCTCTATCGCGCCGTCGAGTTTTCGCGGACGGTGCGCCGCGGCCGCGGAAAGATGATCCCGATCCCGCTGAGCGACGCGGAGATCGGCGACGTCCTCGCGTATCTGCGAAGCCTCCGCAACGCGCCGCTGCCCTGATCGACACCTCGCACGCCTGGAGACCGACGAGCTCCTCGCGCGCAGCATCACGCGACGGATCGGAGAGCCGGCACGCATGCTCGCGGAGCCCGAGCGTCGACACGTCCTCGGGATGCGTCTTCCTGCGCAAATTGCCCGAC
Organism: Polyangiaceae bacterium; assembly: GCA_043742085.1. Lineage (GTDB taxonomy): Bacteria > Myxococcota_A > Polyangia > Polyangiales > Polyangiaceae > Labilithrix. The sequence goes on along the minus strand of JAYTZB010001167.1, from coordinate 199 downwards.
AAAGTGCGATCGCGCCTCCGAGCCTTGGGGCCTGTGACGCGGTATGCTAAGCGCCGGTGCGATGAGCCGTAAGCCGACCAAGTACGTCTTCGTGACCGGCGGTGTCGTGTCGTCGATTGGAAAGGGCCTGGCGAGCGCGTCGCTGGGGGCGCTGCTCGAGGCGCGCGGCCTTCGCGTCACCCTGGTCAAGCTCGACCCG
>JAYTZB010001166.1:0-1500 GCA_043742085.1 Polyangiaceae bacterium | reverse complement strand
CTTCACCGTGGCGAACCCGACGAGCGTCGTCGTCACGACCATTGCGCCCGCCAGCGCCACCGCCGGTGACGCTTCGCCGATCGCGCTCACGGTCACGGGCTCCGGCTTCGTGCCGACCTCGGTGGTGCGGTTCAACGGCGCGTCGCTCACCACGACCTTCACGAGCTCGACGCAGCTCGCTGCGACAATCACGCCGAGCTCGCTCGTCGATGCCGGCAAGTTCGGCGTCACGGTGGTGAACGGCGCCGACGTCGTGAGCCTGCCCGTGTCGTTCGACGTGAAGGCGGCGCCGGTCACCGATGCCGGCACGAGCGGCGGAGGCAGTGGCGCGAGCGGCGGAGGCAACCCAGCGTGCGTCTACCAGTGCGCCGACTACGGTTACGCGCCGGGGCAGTGCTTCCAGGACTGGTACTGCATTCCGGACGGCACCTACGCGGGCTGCTTGGGGCAGACGCAATGCCTCTGAGCGAAGCCGAAGCTACCGCGGGTGCGACGGCTCGAAGTGGAGCGGGAGCGTGACGACGACGAAGCCGTGCTCCGGCGACGGGAACGCCATCGCCAGGAAAGCGCTGACCACGTCATGGACGACGGCCGCGCCCGGCAGCGTGGAGCCGTGATCGGACGCGTGCAGGACGGTGCCGTCGGGGCCGATCGTGAAGCGCACGACGACGCGCCCCGCGAGCTGCGCGTTCTTGCGTAGACCCCGCTCGTAGGCGACGCGGAACCGTCCGAACTGCTGCCGCGCGATGCGCTTGATCACGCAGGTCGACGGTGGGCCTGCCGTGGGCCGCGGGTGCCGCGCCGTAAGGCATCACCGGCGCGTCCATCGTGAGCCCGCCGAGCGACGGGGTGACGTCGGGCGTCGGGGGAGAGCCGCGGCACCTCGAAGCGCGACGTCGACCTCGGCAGAGGGTGCCCGCGAGGCACGTGCGCGTCGGCCACCATCCCGGCGACTGCGGCGGCGGCACACACGGCAGCGGAGGCCGCGATCACCGCGCGGCGCACATGACGCGTGCACGCGCCACGCGGGCAGTCGGAGCAGCAGAACCGTACGCGGTCATCGCCCTCCATGTCGTTCCACGAGGCCTTGCACGGGGTCCTGACGGCGACACGGTCGAGGAGCGGCAGCCGGTTCTTCGGCGGAGGCGCGGGCTGCCGGTACATCCCGAGGACCGCCCGTCTCCCCCGCCAAAGTTCCGGGCTCGAGGACCGAAGGCGACCTGGCAAAGCTCACCCATGGAACCGTTCGGATGGTTCGCGCGTAGGCCTGCGGGTATTCTCAGGTCTTGGCACGCTCCCTCCCCACCCTAGCCGCCCGACACGTGCCGCTCGCTCAGCCGGCCGAGCAGCTCGCCACGCTCGGCAAGCTCCCGATGACGCGCGACTTCGGTGCCGCGCTCGGCGGCGCCGGCCTCCTGCCGCTGAAGCCCACGCGCATCGAGATCTTCCAGATCAACGTGGGCAGGGTCTGCAACCAGACGTGCCGTCATTGCCACGTCG
>JAYTZB010001165.1:0-2819 GCA_043742085.1 Polyangiaceae bacterium | reverse complement strand
GGTGACCCCCGCTTTCGACGAGCACTGACCATGCCATGTGGTCGCCAGTCGCGATTGCGACGGGGCACATGCCTTGCTCGCAGATGGCCGTGAAGCCCTCCTCCCGCTGTCGAGGTCATGTTCGCGTGGTCTCCGCGCCCGGCACGGAGGCATAGCGACAATGGATACGCTCACGACCGAGGAACAGCGTCGCCATCACGTTCAGCGCGATCCGCATGTCCGCGGACGCTCGCTCGCGGACGTCGTGCTGGGCGCGCAGGACGGCCTCGTCAACACGCTCGGCGTCGTGCTCGGCGTCGCCGCAGCGAGCTCGGATTCGCGCATCGTCTTCGCGGCTGGAATGGCGGCTGGGATCGCCGAATCGCTGTCGATGGCCGCCGTCGGTTACACGTCCTCGGTCGCACGCGGCGACCTCTTTCGCAGCGAGCGCGAGCGTGAGTACCGCCACCTCGAGACCACGCCCGTCGTCGAGCGCGACGAAGTGCGTGCACTCTACATGCGCAAAGGATTCCGAGGAGAGCTACTCGAGCAGGTGGTGGAGACCATCTGTGCGAACAAGGACGTCTGGGTAGCCGTGATGATGGCGGAGGAGCACGAGCTCCTACCGATCGACCGCGGCGCCAGCGTGCGCTCTGCGGTTATCGTAGGCGTCTCCGCGCTGGCGGGCTCGATCGTCCCCGTCTTGCCGTTTGCGCTCCTCGGCCTCCGCGCAGGGGTCATCGCTGCTCTCGCCTTGGGTGCTGCGCTGCTCTTTGGGCTCGGTGCGTACAAGGCCACGGTGACGACGGGACGGCGCGTCCGCAGCGGCACCGAGCTTGCGCTCATCGGTATGGCGAGCGCGGGCGCCGGCTACGTGATCGGGTATGCCCTGGCCCCTGGGCGGCATTGATGTCGAGCGGTCGGCGCGAGGGTCTGCGGAGAACGCGCGACCGTGCGCAGCGGTCGGGCGCGAACGGCGGCAGCTACCACGCGGCGCAGTCGGCACGAGGCCTGCAAGCTCATGCCTCGTGGCCTACGCGTCGTCCGTCATTGGTTCATCGAAGCGTATCGTCATCACCGGCGGCCCGGGCGCCGGCAAGACCGCGATTCTCGAACTCGCACGTCGCGACCTCTGCAAGCACGTCGAGATCCTGCCGGAGGCGGCTCGCATCGTGTTCGGTGGCGGCTTTCCCCGAAGAGGCGACGACGCTGGACGGCGCGGCGCGCAGCGCGCGATATTCCACGTCCAGAACGAGCTCGAACGAATAGGCGCTCCGTCGTCCACCGCGGCGACTCTCCTGTGCGATCGGGGCACCCTTGATGGCCTCGCCTATTGGCCGGGGTCGTGGAACGAGTACTTCCGCGAGCTGGCGACCACGATGCAAGCGGAGCTCGCGCGCTACGATGTAGTGATCCATCTGCGCGTCCCCGACGAGGGCGGTGGGTACACCAACGATGCGGTCCGTCGCGAGTCGCCGCCCGAGGCAAGCGAGATCGACAGGCGGCTGGTGGAAGTATGGGCCGCGCATCCCCATCGCGTGTTCGTCGACAGCAACGCCGACTTCGTGCGCAAAGCACAACAAGCGATCGCGCTCATCCGAACCGCGCTGACCTGCTGCGCAGCAAAAGATCCGCGGCAGCGCTGAGGTACCGCGGCACTTCGATCTCACGTCGCGAGGCACGCGCCTTGCTCCGCACTGCACCGTGAAGCCCTTCGTCGTTGTGCTTGCGCGAACCGCGACGACGGCGCACGCGTGATCGCGAAGAGCGACGCGGTCGGTCCGAGCAAATCGCCAGCGGGCGACGGCAGCCCGCCGCTGCCCGCCTTGGGCCTCAACGCCTGGCTACCGGGCCTCCGGGTCCTTCGGCACTATCGTGCGGCATGGCTCGGACGCGACATCGGCGCCGGCCTCGTCCTGACCGCGCTGCTCGTCCCAGCGGGCATGGGCTACGCGGAGGCCTCTGCGCTGCCCGCCGTCAGCGGGCTCTACGCCTCCGTGGGCGCCTCACTTGCTTACGCGCTCTTCGGCCCATCGCGCATCATGGTGCTGAGACCCGACTCGTCACTTGCGCCCCTCATCGCAGCCGTCGTGCTCGCGAAGGCCGGCGGTGACCCGGTGCGCGCGATGACGCTTGCCCCGATCCTCGCGCTGCTCACCAGCGCCCTGTGGATCGGCGCGGGCATCGCGAAGGACGGCTTCCTCACCGAGCTCATCTCTAAGCCCGTGCGCGTCGGCTACATGAACGGCATCGCCCTGACCATCATCGTGACGCAGCTCCCGAAGCTGTTTGGGTTCTCGGCGAGCGCGAGCAATATGGCCATGGGCACTGCCCGCTTCGTTCGCGATGTGATCGCCGGCCATACGCAGCTGCCTGCGCTTGCGATCGGGGCCGCATGCCTGGTCGTCATCGTGATCGGAAGGGCCGTTGCCCCGCGAGCGCCAACCATTCTCCTCGCTGTCGCCTCCGCGACCGTCGCCGTCACCGGACTCAGCCTCAGCCACCTCGTCGCGGTCGTCGGTCCGGTGCCGCGAGGTCTTCCGCTGCCGGCCCTTCCGGCGCTCCGCGCCTCGGACGCGCTCGAGCTCCTGGTCGCCGCGGTGGGGATTGGGCTCGTCGCGTTTGCCGATACGAGTGTCCTCTCGCGAACGTTCGCCGGGCGCCAGGGCTACCGTGTGAATCCGAACCGCGAGCTCAAAACACTCGGCGCCGAGCTCGCGTTCGCCGAGATGAAGGACCCCGTGCGGGACCGCCTCGAGCGATACGGCCTCCAGAAGCAGATCGGCCGGGACTTCTTCTTCCCTACCCTCGGAGTCGCCGTGAAAGCCTTCCTCGACCGC
>JAYTZB010001164.1:0-1533 GCA_043742085.1 Polyangiaceae bacterium | reverse complement strand
CCTTCTGCGCCGCCTGCGTCTTCATGAGCTGCGCGTTGGCGCTGTTCACGGAGAGCCGAAAGCGCTCGCCGTCGATGGTGACGAGGACGTCTCCGGCCTTCACCTCCTGGCCTTCACGGAACGACACCTTGTCGACGGCGCCGGCGACGCGGGCGGTGATCTGCACGTGCTCGAAGGCCTCGACGGTGCCGGGCGCGGTCACGAAGTAATCGAGCTTCCGCCGCTCGACGGGCAGGAGATCGACGGCGAACGCGAGGCCGCCCTTGCCGCCGTCCACCTCGAGCGCGCGCGCCAGGCCCTGGCGGTAGAGGATCTCCTCCTCCTCGACGAGCTTCTGCGCGGCGGCGACGGACTCGCCGGCGATGCGATATGCGTCGCGCGCCGTGCGCAGCGAGATGATCGCGAGCTCCACGTCGGTGGCGACCGAGCGCCGGAGCTCCTTCTCGTCGAGCTGCTGCGACTCGGACTGCGCGAGGCGTGTGCGGCGGTCGGCATAGCGCGCGCCCTGTGCCAGACGAACCGTGCGCCCGCGGGGAATGATCAGAGCAGGCGCTTCAGCTCCGCGCGCAGCTCGCGCATCGACGAGAACCGCCGCGCCGGGCTCTTCTCGATCGCGCGAAGGATCACGGCCTCGAGGGCCGCCGGAAATCCGGCGACGATCTCGCTCGGACGTCGCGGCATCTCGGTCGCATGCTTGGCGAGCGTCGCCGCCGGCGAATCGCCAACGAACGGGGGGCGACCGGTGAGCATCTCGTAGAGGACGATGCCGACCGCATAGACGTCGGTGCGAGCGTCGGCGTGGCCCTGCGCCTGCTCGGGCGCCATGTACTCGGGCGTGCCCGCCGTCCATTCCCGGCGCGCCCCACCTTGCCCGCCGCTGGTCTCGAGCGCGGCGATGCCGAAGTCGCAGACCTTCACCATCTCGAAGGGCCGCCCCTCGTCGTCACGCGACGGAACGAGCATGATGTTGTCGGGCTTCACGTCGCGATGGACGATGCCGCGCTCGTGCGCGGCGGAGAGGGCGCCGCAGACCTGGATGATGATCGCGATGGCGCGTCGTGGCTCGATGCGGCGCTCTTCGTCGAGCACCGCCTGGAGGTTCACGCCGGCCAGGTACTCCATGACGATGTAGACGAGACCGTCGGGCTCCTCGCCGAAGTCGTGCACCACCGTGACGTTCGGATGATCGAGCAGGCTCGCGGCGCGCGCCTCGGTTCGGAAGCTCGCGAGGAGCTGCGGATCGGCCCGAAAGTGGGGATGCAGGACCTTGATCGCGAACGTGCGCGGAAGGTCGACATGCGAAGCTTTGTAGACTGCACCTATCGCCCCGGCACCCACGAGCGATTCGATGCGATAGCGGTTGGCGATGACACGGCCCACGATGACGATGCCGTGCGCGCCGGTGTCGCGGCGCATCGTGCGCGGCCCCGCCTCGCCGGACATCGCTCCCTGGCTCGGCGCTGCGTGGCTCGGCGCTGCGTGGTGCCGGCCGGAGCTCCGCGGGTATGTCTCCGCGTCCTCGTTGACCGGCTC
>JAYTZB010001163.1:0-16295 GCA_043742085.1 Polyangiaceae bacterium | reverse complement strand
GCAGGCGGCGGGCGGGACGTTCCGCACGCCGCCAGGCCGCCGAGACCGAGCAGCGTCGCGGCGATCAGTCGCCGTCCCCGTTCGAGCATTCTCGCAGTCTATCTCACGCAGCTGACCGAGCACGTTCCGGCGCAACAGACGCTGTCGGAGCAGCAGAGCGCAGACGCGCACGAACCGCTCGCCATCACGCACGCGCCGCCGGTCCCGCCGTCGGTGCCGCCGCCTGGAGACGAGCTCTGCACCTTCTCCACCCACTGCGCGCTGTGGTTGTGGCTGTTGACGTCCTGGAACGGCAGCCAGAACGCCGGGAACGAACGGTCCTTCGTGTCGAGCGTGCCGTCCTCCTCGACGATGACGCCGGCCATCCAGATCTGCGGCTGCGCGCAGTTGGAATAGGTCACGCCCTGCTTCGAGAGCGGCTGCGGATCGTCGTACGCCGGGCCCTCCGCCGGGTAGCAGTTGTCGAAGCCCTTGTTGACGAGATGGAGCCCGTAATCGCGGTTCGACGAGAAGGTGATCCAGAGCAGCTTCTTGCCCTTGTAGGTCTGCACGAACGGGCTCCACCGCGGCCACGAGTTGGTGAGGCCATCGGCGACGTTCAGCGCTGCGAGGTCGAGGGGCTTCTCGCCCGGAGCGGGCGGGTTGTGGAGGATCTTCACCCGCGCATTTCGGTTGTAGAATGCATCATTGTTGGCGGTCGCCGAGTTACCGGGCTGCGGCGCGTCGTTGAAGAGCAGGAACGAGCCGTTCGGCGAGAACGACGGGTAATAGAAGCTTCGCGCGGGGTCGGCGAGCAGCGGCGTCGGCGCTCCGAGCGCATTCGCGGCTGCGTCGAACGTCGCGCCGTAGAGCGCTCCGCCGAAGAAGTGGTGATCGCCCTGCGTCGCGATGGTCCCGGTCTGCGGCACGACGAAGACGAGGTGGCCGTCGTCGCGCGAGAGATCGGGCTGCGTTCCCGCCATCCCGGTCGGCAACGGAACGTTCGCGAGGAGCGTCACGCCGTCGCCGTCGTAGATGTCGAAGCTTCCGTCGACGACACCGCCGGCGACCTTCTTCCCCTTGAACGTCGACGCGATCATCTTGGCGTGATCGTGCGTGAACGTCTGGAAGCCCGGCGAGACCTTGCTTCCGCCGACCACGGTGCGCGTGGCCACGTCCATCACGTGCATCTTCACGTCCGCGAATTCGTCGTCACCGTCCGGGTCGTCGGTCATCACCGCCATGCGCGCGCCGTCGCGCGAGAGGGTGTGGCAGCCGACGCACGTCCCGGTACCGCCCGAGGTGTAGAAGGGCGTCGGCGTCGGGTCGAACGACCCGAAGTCGTGGCTGTAGATGCCGCCCGTCTTTCCGCCGACGCCGCCGAACGTCGCCGATTGCCAGTAGTAGATGCCGCCCGCGAGATCGTCCTTCGCGAAGGAGAGATCGATCTTCGCCTCGGAGATCGATACGCAGCTCCCGTCGGTGGTCGCTCGGACGATCACGCGCACCGGATCGCCGTCGCGATTGCCGTTCGCGATGTCGTTCCACGCGCCCTGCGGGAGCGTGACGCCGCAGCCGCGGCTCGTGCCCCCGCGCACGTCCGGGACGTCCGCGCACTTCGTCTCGACCTTGACCTTCGTGACCGCGTTGTAGAAGTCGACCTCGTAGAGCGTCGCGCTCGGAGGCGGCGTGAACTGCACCTCGAGCACGTTCATGTTGGGCGGGAGGAGGAGCCCGTCGAGCGGATACGCGATGGTGGCCTTGCCGAGGATCGCGGGCGCGCATTCCGGAGCGCCCAGCGGCGGAAAGGGCACGCAGCCGGCGCACGGGTAGTTCTTGCTGCCTGTGTCGCTCGACGGAACGCCGAGGCCACCGGTGCCGCCTGCGTCGCCACCGGCGCCGCTGTCGACGTCGCCGGAGCCGTCAGCGGCGGCCTCGCTGCCACACGACGCGGCGCCGACGCCCAGCGCAGTCAGCGCTCCGGCGATCGCCATCGCACCGAGGATCACATCGAGCTTCGTCGATCCGGTCATCGCGCATACCTCGAATGACGAAGTACCTCGAAGGCCGCGATCGGCTCAAGCGCGCGCGAATCGGGCCATGTCGAGCTATATTGGCGCTATGAGGCGGAGCCTCGACGTACGTAGATCGGCGCGACACGCTCCGACGAGCACTGCGCGGATCGCTCTCCTCGGGGCGGCCACTTTCGCTCTCGGCATCGTCGCATGCAATGCGCTGTCGGGCGCGTCCGACCTCGCCGTTTGCAGCGGCAGCGATTGCCTCGCGCCCGGCGCGACCGGCGAAGGCGGTGCCGGTGACGGCGGCCTGGTCACCGTCGACGGCCCGGGCGACAGCGGCGCAGACGCGCTCGGTTCGTCGTGCACCGGCAACGAGACCACGTGTGCCGGCCTCGTGTCCGCGCAGTGCACGAACGGCAACTGGGTGAAGACCACGTGCCCGAAGACGTGCGACGCCACCGCCGGCACGTGCGCCGACTATCCGAGCTGTCGCAACGCCGCCGGAGCGAACTGCGGCGTGCTCGGCACCGGCGCGAGCTGTTGCGACAGCTCACCGGTCCCCGGCGGCACCTTCAATCGTCGCAACCTCATGGCGGCGCCGGCCACCGTCTCGCCCTTCTCGCTCGACAACTACGAGGTCACGGTCGGACGCATGCGCGCGTTCGTCGACGCTGGAGGCGCGACGCAGCTCGCGCCTCCCGCGCCGGGCGCCGGCGCGCACCCGAAGATCCCGGGCAGCGGGTGGAACCCGGTGTGGAACGCGTTCTTGCCGCCCGACGTGGCGGCGCTCCGCGCCTCCTTCGCTCGCACGGCACCGGCCACGTGGACCGACCAGCCGGGCGCGAACGAGCACCTCCCCATCAACAGCGTGAGCTGGTTCCTCGCCCTCTCGTTCTGCGCGTGGGACGGAGGCCGCTTGCCCACGTACGCCGAGATGAGCTTCGCGGCTTCGGGCGGCAGCGAGCAGCGCGTGTATCCCTGGTCGGTGCCGGCGAGCGACGCGAGCATCGCGCGCTCTCGCGCGGCGTACGAGTGCAACTTCGAGCTGCCCGCGAGGTCGTGCCCTGCCTCGTACTGCAGCGCCCCGACCACTCCGTCGTCGCCGTGCGATCCGCTGGTCTGCATCGCGCCCGCGACGTGCGTGTCTCCCTCGTGCACAGGCTGCGCGCCCGCCGACATCGCACCGGTCGGCTCGCTCGACAACGGCGCAGGAAAATGGGGCCAATACGACCTCTCCGGCAACGTCGCCGAGCTCGTCTACGACACCGACGGCGCGCTCCCGATGCCGTGCGTCGACTGCGTGCATGCGCCCCCGAGTGCGCTCTCGAGCGGGCCCGGCAAGCCGCCGAGGCTCAACGCCTTCTTCCTCATCACGGGAGGCGGCTGGGACTACGCAGCGACGTCGGTCCTGGCGAGCTCGTACAGCACACTGCGTGACGACGTGGTCACCGACGCGGTCGGCTTCCGCTGCGCGCGCTGAACGCGGTTACCGCGGAGCCTGGATCGCTGCGTCGTCTTTCTGAACGCACGACGACAGGTCGAACAGCATGAACTCGAGCGCCTTCTGCTGCGCGCTGAGGTCGGTCGTCTGGCAGCCGTCGGGGAAGGCGGCCTGCGGGCTGTCCGAGACGCCGCCTTGCATGCCTGCGCCGACGTGAAGGTTCGAGAACACGACGCGCCCGCACACCGCGGCGTCGGCAGCGCCGACCGGCGTGTTGAACGACATGTACTGGACGGCGTTGGTGCTCCCGGCGTTCGGGTTGGGCAGCGAGATCCACTGGAGCCCGCCTGCGCTCACCGCATCGACGTTGTGCCGGGCGTCGAAGATCGGCAGCTTGCCGCCGACGAGGGCGTTCTGCTGGGTGAGCCAGTCCTTCATCGCGACCGCCTTCGGGAACGTGCCGGAGATGTCGGCGTTGACGGCGGTGGTCGCGGGGTTGCCGGCCGCGGGAGGCTGCCTCTCGGGGTCGGCCCACGTCGCGATCGATTTCACCTCGGCGGCCGGTGACTTGCGCAGCCAGACCTCGTGGTAGTGCGAGGCGAACACGCGTCCGCCGCCCTTCGCGTAGTCATAGAGTGCCTGTTTTGCCGCGTCGGGCTTCGCTGCGCCGACGGCCGTCTCGTTCTCGTCGCCCTCGCACGACAGGAGCACGAGGTCGTAATTCTGGAGGCTCGCGACGCTCGCCCAGAGCGTCTCCGACGACGCATAGCTCGCGCCGTTGCTGACCGAGGCCGCGAACTTGCTCGAGGCCGGCTTCGGCGTCGCGCCCTCCGTGAAGCCGCCGCCGGCATAGAGGTGGATGCGCGCGTCGCTGCCGGCGACGCCGAACTCGCTGTCGTCGACGCCCATCTTGCGGAGGAGGCACTGGAGGGGATCGGCGCCTCCGGTGGAGAGCGCCATGCGCGGGATGTTGCCCTGTGTGCGATTCTTGGGGAGCGTCGTGAGCGACTTGTCGACCGCCGTGTCGGCACACTTGGCGACGCTCGCGAGCTCGACCTGTCGCCGCCACTTGCCGATCTGGATCACGAGCGGGACCTTGGACGCGATGGGCACGTTCTCGAGCGTGAACCTGCCGGCCGTGTCGGTGGCGGTGATCGCGACGGGCTTGCCGGAGACGGCGGCATCGCAGCGGTCACACGTCTTCGCGCCATCGGGGATGGCGGCGAGCGGAGCGTTCGGGACGTAGACCGTCGCGTTGTAGATCGGCACCTTGCCGGCAGGGTCGTAGACGATGCCGCTCACCGTCGTCTTGCCACCGTTGTCACACGGCACCTGCATGCACTCGAGGCCCACGCAGTTGGGCTTGGCGCCCGTGTCGCCCATTCCGCAGGCGATGCCGGTGCACGGGGCCATGCCGTCGTTGTCGCCGCCGCTCGAGCCTCCGTCGAACGTGGAGTCGTCGTTGCTGGACCCGCAGCCGGGGGCAGCGCTCACCGCGAGGCCGAGCGCCACGATCGAGCAAGCACCAACGAGGACTCTACGCATGCATCACCTTTTCGTCGAAGTGCGAGGAAGGAGGAACAAGAGCGACGGCGGCCCGAGCGACCGGGCGAGGACACGGCCGCTTACGGGTAGTGGCACGTACCGTTGGTGCACGGCACGCCGGAGCAACAGTTGCCGCTCACCGTGCACGTCTGTCCGTAGAGCGCGCAGATCGGAGCGGCCGCATCGGAGCCGCCATCCGCCGGCGGCTGGACGACGCCGCCGTCGGTGCCGGGAGGAGGCGTCGTGGACACGCCGCCGTCGGTGAGGAGCGTTCCTCCGCAGATGCCCGACGCCGAGCCCGAGGGGAGCGCGCAGGGGAGGCCGTTGCAGCAGTCGGCGTTCGACGTGCAGCTCGTGCCTTGGACCTGGCACGTCGAGCCGCAGACGTAGGGCTTCGTCGCCTTCGTGGCGGGGTCCGTGTTGAGAAGGCACGGGTCGCCGCAGCAGTCGGCGCTCGACGCGCACTGCGTGCCCGCTGCGGGCTTGGCGCCCGTGCAGTCGAGATTGGGGAGCACCGTGCAGCGGGGAATGCCGTTCGTGTCGATCTGGCACGTCGGGAACTGGTTGTCGTTACCGGCGCAGCAGTCGGCCTTGGTGCTGCACGACATCGCGCCGCCCACCGTGGCGTTGCCGGGCTTGCAGAGCGAGCCGGCGGGGCTGCACACGGTCGAGACGTAGTTGCAGATGCCGAACGTCGCGCCGGCCGAAGCCTTCTGGCACTGCACGTCGGTCGACGGTCCGTTGCCGCCCTTGATCGAGCCAGGGAGATCCTTGACGCCGCAGCACTCGCTGGTCGACGTGCAGAGATCGCCGATGATGTGGCAGCCCGACTCGGGCTGGCACACGCCGAGGCCCGAGGACGGCGACGGCGCGCACGAGCGGCTGCAGCAGCTGGCGCTCGTGCACGTTCCGTCCGGCGAGCAGAGCTCGCCGGCGGGCTTGCACGGACCGCCGACCAGACCGCCCGGAGCGGGGACGACCGAGCAGGTACCGACGGCCGCGCCCGCCGCCTTCGTGCAGGCGCCGCCGCAGCACTGCTGGTCGGTCGAGCAGATGTCGCCGTCCACCGTGCAGAACGACGGATTCGCGCAGAGGCCGTTGTTGCACCAGCCCGACGCGCACTGTGTGTTCATGGTGCACGGATTGCCGGACACGGGCTTCGTGCCGAGCGGCTTGCACATGCCGCCTCCCTTGCCGTCGGGTACGCAATCCTGGCTGCAGCAATCGGAGCTGACCGCGCACGCGAGGGTGTCGCCGACGCATTGCTTGCTCGAGCACGTCCCGCCCGCGCACGAGCCGGTGCAGCACGTGTTTCCGGTGCTGCAGGTCGCGCCGGGAAGGTCGCACAGCGTAGACGACGCGGCGCACTTGCCGCTCGTCGCATCGCAGCTCGCGGTGCAACACTCGGTGCTCTTCGTGCACGTGTCCGCGATCGGCTTGCAGGAAGCGGCATCCGGATCGCGCCCGCCGTCGAGGATCGCGTCGATGAACGCGTCGTTCACGCCGGTATCGGCCGTGCTCGACTCGTCGACGGTAGCGCCTTCGTTGGCGCCGTCGTCGGCGGCATCAGAGCCGTCCGTGACCGCGACGCTATCGCTGCCGCAACCGACAAAAACGAACGTGACGGCGGCAGCGCTCGCGAGCAGAGCTACGATGGCACCCGGAAGTCTCTTCATCACATTCCTCCTCGAAGTTGAGCATCGTCACACACCATCGATGTCATGGCGAATCGCCGGCGAGCTTCTCGGCGTCCGCACGCGCGAAGCCGCGCGGGTAGCGAGCGAGATAGTCCCTTGCGAGCACCGCCGCTCGCGATCGATCCGTGCCGGAGACGACCAGCATGCGCTGGGCCTCGGCCGCTTCGCGGAGCGGCGTGCGCGGATATTTCTCGAGCAAGTACTCGAGCGACGCCTGCGCGCTCCGCGTATCGCCACGCGCCTTCGACGCCATCGCGTCCGCGAACAGCGCGTTCTGCGCAGCGAGCTCGGACGCCGCCGAAGGAGCGTTGAGCGCGCCCGGTTGCGCGCCACGTGCCGGCGCCGCGGCGACCAGCCCAGCGGTGGTCGGAACGGAGCGGGGGAGCTGAACGGGCTGAACGGGCGGCGGTGCGGCCTCGCGCGCTGCGCTCGTCGCCTCCGCCCGTGCCTCGACGGTCGCCTCGGCATTCGCCGCGGTCACGCACGGCGACGTCCACTCGCCACCGCGCTCGAGCGTAGTGCCGTTTCGCGGCGCGCGCACGACGACGCGTCCCTCGTCGACGTGGACGCGCGTCTGCAGGCCGCAGCGAGCATCGTCGAGCCGCGAGACGCGGAACACGGTGCCGCGCACCTCCACCTCGGCGTCCGGCGTGCGAATGACGAAGCGCTGACCGGGCCCGCGCTTCGTGACCGTGGAGGTCACCGCGCCTCGCTCGACCGAGAGCAGCTCGCCTTCGCCGTCCTCGATCACGGAGACGGTCGTCGCATGCTCCACGTCGACCTTGCTGCCGGAGGGCAACAGCAACAGAGCCTCGCCATCCATCGCCACGACGGTCGACCCACGCGGCAAGGGCGTGGTCGCTCGGAGCGGGACCCGCTGGCCGTTGTCTTCGACGAATACCGCCCCGCGAACCATCTCCGCGACCACGTTCGCGGCTCGAACGGGGCTCGGGATCTCCGCCGTCGCGCCGCGTTGCGACCAGGTCTTGGCGCCGACCACCAGCACCGCTGCGGCGGCGAACGCGAGCAGCGGGCGCGCCCAGCGGCGTCGCTTTCCGCGCTCTGCACGCAGGGACAGCTCGGACTTGATCGCCTGGACCATCCGCTCGCGCTCGTTGGTCGTCGGCGCGACGAGCTCGAGCTCCAGCTCTTCCTCCGCCAGGAGCTTTGCGGCCCCACGTGCGAGCTTGGGCGCGATCATGCTGAGTCTCCCAGGTCTTCGATGAGCGTCGCGAGCTCAGGGTCGCCGGCGAGCTCGGCGTGGACGTCACGGCGGCCGCGCACGAGGCGCTTCTGCGCGGCGGCGACACTCACGCCGGTGATGACGGAGATCTCCTGCAGGTCGAACCCCAGCACGTCGTGCAGGAGAAACGCGAACGCCTTCTGGGGCTCGAGCGCGCTCAGCTTTTCGCGGATACGCTCGACGAGATCCTTCGCGACCATGCGCCGCGACGAGCTCACCGGCTCCGGGCGCTGCGACGGGCGCACCGCGCTTCCGAAGAAGCGTCGCTCCAGGCGCCGTCGTCGAATGTGCTTGTAGACGACGTTGGCGGCGATCTGCGCGGCCCAGTGCTCGATGGGACACTCGCCTCGATAGCGATCGATGCTGCGGACGATCTCGACGAATGTAGTCTGCACGCAGTCCTGCTGATCGACGTCTCCGGCGCCCAGCAGGCGACGCACCGTCGACTCGACCTTGGGTCGGAGGCGGTCGTACATCGCGCCTGCCGCGTCGGCGTCGCCGTTCTGGAGCGCCGACAGCAGCTCGGCATCGTCGAGCAACGGCGCGCGCGGCGTCGGCGGCACGAGCCCCGTCGCGGCCGGCTCTCGCGCGCCGTCGCGCACGACACGGAGCCGTGCCTTTGGTTGTTGCTCACCCGCCACGGTCGAAGAGTACCGCGCCCGTTCAGGCGCGAGACATCGTCAGAACGTTATTCGCGCGCCGATCTCCGCCGTCGCGCGCACTTGCGGGATTTTCGCCACCTGCTGGCCCGCGAGCGTGATGGGCGTCGCACCAAGCACGACATCCGAGCCCACCGTTCCGTACAGCTCGAAGGCGCGGCCGAGCGACCAGTCCACGCCGCCGTCGAGATGACCGCCGCCCAGCCATCGATCGCGGCTCGCGTCCGGCGCAGAGCGCGTGACCGCGTGATGAACGGCCACCGCCTCGAGACCGAGACCGAAGACGACCGCGTCCGTTCGGAAGAGGGATGGAAAGCGCCAGCGGCCGCCGAGCGCGAGGCGCGTCGTGGTCATCGTCGCACCGGCATCGGCCAGCGACCCGAAGCCGACGGCGACACCCGCATGGATCGATGCCGATCGGTCCAGCAACACACGAGCACGCATGGCCGGACCGAGCCCGGGCGCCTCGCCACCGACGCCGGCCATGCCGAGCCCGCCGACGTCGATCGCAAAGCGCCACCCACGCAGAGTCGCGATGTCCGGAGCGCTGATGGGCGCCGCGTCGATAGCCGGTGGAGGAGGTGCCGTGGCGCCCGGTGCCGTCGCATCGAGCGCCGTCGCGCCGGGCGCGGCTGCCGGAGCTGGTGCCGCCGAGGTGCGCTCTTCCGGTTGGCGGGCGCGGATCATCGCGCCCACGAGCAAACCGGCCGACCGCTCGCGGTCCTCCAGCGCGTCGGTGACGTCGAAGGAGAGATCCTGGTCGTACCAGCTGAGATCGTTGGCGAGATAGACGTGCAAGTGTGCGTGCGAGCGCGCCTGGTCCGCCCACGCGATCTCGGCGATGGCGCCGATCCCGAGGCGCGTCGCGGTCGACGTCGCGTCCGCATCCAGCGGGGTGCTCGTCCGTTCCTCGACGA
This sequence comes from Polyangiaceae bacterium, assembly GCA_043742085.1. GTDB lineage: Bacteria > Myxococcota_A > Polyangia > Polyangiales > Polyangiaceae > Labilithrix. Next base: position 6,796 of record JAYTZB010001163.1, on the reverse strand, counting down.
GGACGCGAGCGCTCGCGCCGAGCGCGGCCTCGACCGCGCTGCTCACGACGTTGCCTCGCGGCCGCTCGCCAGCGGTGAGGCCGACGACGACGAGGAGGACGATGATGGGATCCGCCATGCGTCGTCCCCATCGTATCGCGCCTGTCAGCCTCCGCTCGGCTGTCTGGCTCGGGCCGGATCGATGTACTCTTCGAGGGAATGGCGCTCCGCACGCGAGTCGCGCCGGCACTGGCGATGGTGGTGCTCGCCGTCGTCGCCTGCGGAACCCAGGCGCTGGACTTCCCCGGACCGGCAATCGACGGAGGGAGCGGCCCGGCGTCCATCGGCCCGTGTGCGCGCCCCGACGAATCGGCGTGCGGCGCGGCGTGCGCGGCCCTCGCATCTGCCCCGGACCACTGTGGAACGTGCGGCGTCGCATGCGGAGCGCTCACGCCTCTCTGCGACCTCGGAGTGTGCGCGTCTTCGTGCAGCGCGGGCCTCACGGCATGCAGCGGCGCGTGCGTAGCGCTCGACGAAGACCCGCGAAGCTGCGGAGCGTGCGGCGCCGGCTGCGCAGCGAGCCAGAGCTGCGTTGCCGGACGCTGCGTGTGCCCCGAGGGCGCGTTCTTCTGCGGCGGCGCGTGCGTCGACCTTGCTCACGACCCCGGAAATTGTGGAGGCTGCGGGCAGAGCTGCGCAGCTCCGACGCCCTTTTGCAACGGCGGGATATGCGCGGCGTCGTGTGCTCCAGGCCTGATCGAGTGCAGCCGATCGTGCGTCGACCTCGCGTCCAGCTCACGAAATTGCGGTCGCTGCGGCAATGCTTGCGGCGCCGGCATGTCGTGCACCGGCGGCGCCTGCGTGTGCCCGCTCGGTCAGGTGGCGTGCAGCGGCACGTGCGTCGACCTCTCGACGTCGCCGAGCGACTGCAGCGCTTGTGGCGCGGCATGCGCTCCGAACGAGGTCTGCCTCCAAGGAGCTTGTGCGACGGGCTGCGGAGCCGCGACACGATGCGGTCGCAGCTGCATCGACGTCGCGTCCGACCCGGGCCATTGCGGTGCGTGCGGCAAGTCCTGTCCCTCCGGTACGTCGTGCATCGGCGGCACGTGCGCCTGCTCGAGCGGAGCGGTGAGCTGCAGCGGCGTGTGCGCGACCCTCGCGAGCGATCCCGCGCATTGCGGGAGCTGCACCACGTCGTGCTCGGCGGGTCTCGTGTGCAACGGCGGGACGTGCAACGCGACGTGCGTTCCTCCGGCCACGCGCTGTGGCGGCAGCTGCGTCGAGCTCGGCACGGACAAGCACAATTGCGGCGCGTGCGGCGTCACGTGTCCGACCTCCAGCGTGTGCGTCGCGAGCGCGTGCTCGTGCAACACGAACCTCACCTCATGCGGTGGCGCCTGCGTCGACACGCGTACCGACTCGAGCAACTGTGGCGGCTGCGGCGTGACGTGCGCGCCTCCCAGCTCGTGCAAGGGCACGCGCTGTCAGTAGGCACGCGGTAGCGGCAGCGCAGCCGCTCAAGGCCGGCGCGTGTAGACCTCGCGCCGGAGCATGGCGCTGTGCAGCGTCACCGTCGTCGCCGTCGCGGTGAAGGGGATCTGCACCGAGTCCGTGTTGGGACACGTGTTGTCGAGGACGAGAAAGACATCGGACACATGCTGCTGTGCGACCAGCATCGTGACGATCGGCGCACCGACGTTGCCGGGAGCCGATGCTGTTCGCGAGAGCTGCAACATGCTGGCGCTGATCGTGAACGTCGCCTGTGCATGATCGGTGGGGGTGCCCGCGTCGACCCCGCCATCGTCCTCGCCGCTCAGCTGCCCGTACACCTCGAGGTCGGTCAGATCGTAGGTGCCCGGCGTGATGGTGCCTCCCGTGTCGGACGGCGGACCGCCGCTCACGCTCCGGCCGTTGATGATGGCGCCTCCCAGGACGGGCACCGGGCACGTGATCGCTCCGTCCGCTGCGTCCGGCGGATGGAAGCCGAGGCCACTGTCCAGAAGATCGCCGTCGTGCGCGGAGGAGTCGAAAGCGGCGCCTCCCTCGGCCACCCGCGCGTCGCCCGCCGGAGGAGCAGAGTCGCCGCCACCACCGCACGCAAGCGGAGCGATGACGATGGCGCACGCGAGAGCTCCGCAGGCCAGCAAGGTCCGCCTGCGCCTCGTGAACACATTTTTCATCGCGGGGGTCACTCTCACTCGGCCGGCTTGCAGTCGTAGGTCTGACGCCACGAAGCGAGGGTGGGCGCTGCCTTACCGCTCGGATTGAACGTCATGTAGACGCGGAGGAACGTCTCAGACTGCTGCGCCGGCCCCGGCGGCTCCAGCTTGAGATGGTCTGCGACGGTCTGCGCGTCTTGCGAGTACGTGCCTGCCGGAATGAGCGGCGTGGTCGAGGTCGCTTTGGCGATCGGTACGGTCGTCGGCGCCGCTGCGGGGGGTGCTGCGGGGAGACCGGCCAACGTCGCCGATGTGGCGGCGCGGAAAGAGATGTCCGTCCCTGCGGGGATGATCGATTGCCAGTAGAAGAACTCCCACTCGACCTTCGTCCCGACGGGACACGTCGCCTGGTAGTCGCGCACGAACGTCACCGACACCAGCGGCGTCGCCGGGGGAATCGGCGGCACCGCGGGCGCCACCGGGGGAACCGTCGACGGCGCGAGACACGTCATCGCCTCCCACATCATGTACTCGAACGAGAGCTCCTGGCCGGTGAGCGCGGCCGGGACCGCACCGCACTCGGCGGGGAACGTTCCGGACGACGTGGACGACACGTGCATGAAGGGCAGCACGGAGCGTCCGCACTGGTTGGCGGGCGGGCTCGCGCGCGGCGTGTCGAACGCCATCATGTTGACCTGCGCGCCCGCGCCCGCGCCCGCGTAGTTCGAGGTGCCCGAGAACCAGTTGACCGAGCCCGGCCCGACGCTCTTCACGTTGTTGCGGTAGTTGGGCAGCGGCAGGATGCCGAACGCCGGCGCTACGCCTCCGGGACCGCCTGGAGCCGGCCATGCAATCTGCATCCACTTAGCGAGACCTACTCCCTTGGGGAAGGTCTGGTTGATGGTGTCATTCAGCGTGTACGTCGGCGCACGATCGCTCGAGTCGGGGTTGTTCGAGCCCCAGGGGATCGCCGTCGACCAGTTGGCTGCCGCGGCGTTTGGATTTCCCGCGGGCAGCTCGACGAAGTCTGCGACCGTGATGTGGCTGGCGAACATTCGACCGCCGGCGTCGAGCCAGTTCTCGAGGTTCGTCTGCATGGTCGCCGTCGGGCTCAGGCCGCTTGCGTTGTTTCCGCAAGGCATGATGAGCGCGTTGAACTTGTTCAGGTTGGCCGCCGTGCCGAGCAGCGAGTCGGCCGCGCCGATGCCTGCGATGGTAGCGCCCGCCCCAAGGCTTCCAGCGCCGCCCGTGAGGCCGTTCGCCTTCTGGTACGTATACATCTCGACGCTGCCGCCGCCGCCGGGGGCCGTGAACTCGCTGGTGGCGATGCCCATGCGCGCGAGGAGACACTCCGTCGCGTCGCCAGCGCCCGTCACCATCGCGATGAGCGGGAGATTCGGGTTCGCCGTGTCGGCAGCCGTGTCGCCGATCTTCGTCTTCGTCGCGGGAAGGTGGCCCTGCGTCGCGCTGAGCGCCGCGGTTCCGCACGCCGCGATCGCCGGCACCATGACCTGGCGCCGGAAGCGGCCGAGCTGGATGACCAGCGGGAACGCCACGCCGGCGGGTATGCCCTGGAGGCGGAACGTTCCGTCGACGTCGGTGGTCGCAGAAGCCAGAGCCGGCAATCCGCCGTAGATGTTCTGGCAGGTATCGCACTGCACGTTGGGACCCGCGAGCACGCCGACCGCTGTGCTCGGTACGTACACGGCGACGCCGTAGACCGGTCGCAGCTTGGCAGGATCGAGGATCTTGCCGGTCAGCTCCGCGGTGCCCGAGTTGCACTTGCAGCTCTGACAGCCGGACCCGTTGTCCTTCACCTGTGCAGCGTTGTTCTTGCAGCCTGCGCCCGGCGCGCCGCACTCGGCGATCGAGTTGTCGGCATTGACGATGTCCCAGCGCTGGCCGTTACCGCCGGGACACGTGAGCATGTTGTAACACTGGCCCGGAGCGAGCGGCGCCTTGAGCGTGTCGGAGCAGGTGACGGCGGTGCCGCCGGCGCAGTTCGAGTTCCAGCTGTTGAAGCCGCCGGTGTTCTGCTGGCCGATCTTGATGACCGAGCCCGCGGCAAGCGAGGACGTCCCGCGATTGCAGACGGGAAGGCTATAGGTCGCGCCGTTGTTGCAGCCCGCGCCCACCGTGAGGTCTACGCCGGCGCACGATGCGTCCGAGTAGGCGGTCTTCTGGTTCCATACGCACGTGTTCACCGTCGGGCTGCCGGCGGTGAGGTCGCAGTGGAAATCCTGCTGGCAGTTGGTGTTCGCGTTGGCTGCGGTGCAAGGGCTGGAGAGCTGATCTTGCGAGCCCGCGCACGTGTTCATTCCGTCGAGCAAGCTCGACGTCGCGGCCTGCACGCCGCCCGAGCCCGGCCCACCGCAGCTGACCGCGTTGCACGCCGCGCCAGGAACGCCCGGTGGCTTCGCCGTGTCGTGGGTCGCCGTGTAGTTGTTGCAGGTGTTGCACTCGGCGAGCGCGGGTACGCCGAGGTTGCTCTGGTTCACGAAGTAGAAGTGGTCGCCGGTCTCGATCGGTACCGTGACGGGGCAGTCCGCGCTGGGCGTGAACTCGATGCACTGGCCGGGCTGGATCGGCCTCGTCGTGAGATCGATCGCGCAGTCGCCGGACGGGTTGTTCGTCGCCTGCGTGCAGGTCGAGGGCGCGACGCTCGGGCTGCCGGTGTGGTGCGCGATCGGGAGCACGCCGCTCGTCGCCGCGACGGTTCCGCGATTGCAGACCTGGAACGTGAAGCGCTGTCCGTCCCAGCATGGCGCGCCGAGCGTGAAGTCGACGCCCGCGCACGAGCCGCTCGCGGACACTGCGCGCGGCACGCACGTGCCGGCAGTGCACGTCTCGTCGAGCGAGCACTTGTCCGGCGCACCGACCACGCACGTGGTCGGGGGCCCACCGTTCGGCCGCGAAGCGACCGGGTACTGCGCGTACACCGCGGTCCAGTCGACGGGCTGCTGACACGCGACCGGGGCTCCTGCGCCGCCCACGGTGATTCCGCCGGGGCCCACGGTGATGCCGCCGCCGATCACGATGCCCGCGGGCGTATCGACGAACTGGTTGCAGTACGGATCGCACGCGTTCGCGAAGCTCGTCTGGAAGCAAGTTCCGCCCGGACACTTCTTCGAGTCCTTGCACTGCTTTCCCTTCTTGCCGCCGCCCTTGCACGCGCCGAAGCCCGGCGTGCACGTTCCGCCGGGACAGTCGGCCGGGACGGAGCAGTGCTTGCCGTCATTGCTGCCGTCTTCACAGAGGAGCGCCACCCCCTTGCACGTGCCGCCCGGGCAATCGACGCCGGTGATGCAGAGCTCGCCGTCCGCAGTGCCCTTGTCGCAGACGCCGAAGACGGGCGTACACACGCCCGGCGCGCCGCAGTCTGCGGGCGCGGTGCAGCCGTCGCCGTCATCGGGCCCATTCACGCACTTGCCGACCGCGCCGCTCGCGGCGCAGCTCACCGAGCCGCCCAGGGAGAGGGTGCCGACCGAACCGGTGGCGCCGCCGAGGGCGAGGTTCCGCGACTTCGTCGTGACCTCGGTGGACCCGAAGCACGCGCCCCAGCGCCCGGCCACGCACTGCCTGTAACCCATCGAGCACGCGACGTAGTCGCCGGACACTTCCTTCACGTTGCCGCACGCGGCGGTCGCTCCCGGCGTGGCGCATTCGCAGCCTTCGTTGGGAGTGCCGCAGAAGTCCTGCGTAGAGGGAATCAAGCCACCGGAGCTGGCGGCGTCCGGTCGATCGGTGCCACACGACGCCACGAGCGCCGCGATGAGAACGACGAAAGGCGCTGCCCAGGCGACAGCTTTGCCAAGTGCCGACGTGTGACCCGTCGAGAATCGATTCATGTACGAGCCTCTCGTCGCAATCCGCGTCGTCGGACGCAGTGCGCGACGATGAGACTCTACGGGCCGTACCAACTACGGAATCAAAGCTTGCGCGACGATTCCTGCTCCACTGGATACGCCGGTACGATGGGGTCGGACACGTCGGGGCGTGCGCGCGTCTTACGCGGCGCCCGCGTCGCGCCGCTCGCGGCGGCCGTCACTCTTCATCGATGAAGAGCTGCCACCGCTCTGTCGGCGGGAGTTCCTTGACGCTCTCGGCGATCTCGCGGAGCGTTTCGATCGCCGCCTGGGCCTCCCGGACCGTTCGTTCGAGGTCAGCCGCCTTGCTGTTGAGCATGGCGATGAGCTCGCGCGAGTCCTTCCGCGACTTCCTCAGCGCGAGCAGACGTTCAATCTCCTTGATGGTGAAGCCCAGGCCGCGCGCGCGACGGATGAAGCGCAGGAGCTCGAGCGCTTCCGGCTGGTACTCGCGCGTGGAGCGGGGGGAGCGCGCCGGCTCGGGGAACAGCTTCCGGCGCTGATAGTAGCGCACCGTCTCGACGCCGACCCCCGCTCTACGAGCGAGCTCGCCAATCGTCATGCGGGGCATACATCGCACACCATAACTCCGTATCGCGGTACGGACTCAACGTCTCACTGCGTAGACCTATGGAATCTCGGCGGTAAGCTCGGGGTTCTCGGGCTGTCCGGCGCGCTTGCCGAAGATTCGGCTGCGCACACGGTCCGACACCACGTAGAACGCCGGAACGACGAGCAAGCTGAGCACCGTCGAGACGGTCAGGCCGCCGAGCACCGCCGCCGCCATCGGGC
>JAYTZB010001162.1:0-1575 GCA_043742085.1 Polyangiaceae bacterium | reverse complement strand
GGAGAACAGGTAGCCGCATACTGACGGTTCCGTTGTCGCGACCACGCGCTCGATGGACGCGCGCATCTCCGGGGTCACTCGCTCGTCGGCATCAATGTTCAGCACCCACGGCGCGCGCACTGGGCAGTGGTCCAGTGCCCAGTTCCGCTGCGCACCATAGTGCTCGAACGGGTGCACCAGGATGATCGCCCCCATGTCGCGGGCGATCGCAACGGTGGCATCCGTGCTGCCAGAGTCGACGACGAAGAGCTCTTCCACCCATCCCACGAGACTCGCCAGGCACGCACGAATATTTCTCTCCTCGTTGAACGTCAGGACGATGGCTGCGACCGGTACGGTGCGCGGAGCCACCGATTGATGAGTCGGCGCGGAGTTCGTCATGGGGTGAGTTCCGGCATCGGGCTGAACGTCATGTGGATAGGGCATTGCAACGAATGCCTGCTGCCGACGAAAGTTGCGCGGCATTGCTGCCGCCTAACGCCTGAGGCGCGATTAGCGACCACGGCGCAACCGGCTGTCGGCGGTGATTTCCTCGTAGAGCGCGTGAAGCTGTCGCGCGCATTGAGCCCACGACAGGTGCGCGGAGGCATATGTCAACGCGCGCTCGGCCATCGCCGTCCGGAGTGTCGGCTTGTTGCGCAAATCCTCGATCGCGCTGGAGATGACAACGGGATCCAGCGGGACGACGAGGCCCGCGCCGCTGGCCGCGACATCATGCGCAAGCGCCACCTCCCCCGAGAGGATGACCGGAATTCCCGCCGCCAATGCCTCGGCTGCCGCGATCCCGAAGTTCTCATGGTGGGAAGTGAGGACGAAGACGTCGGCGTCTGCAAATGCATTACGCTTCGCTTCATCGTGTAAGGGACCGACGAAACGAACGATCGTCTCGAGCCCGAGTCGCCCAACTTCCGCGCGGAGCGAGCCCACGTAGCCCGGGTCGCCTTCGCCGGCGACAACGAGTGAAATCCCGGTGACCCTGCGGTCGCGTAGCAATGCGAGCGCGGCAAGTATGAGCTCGAGTCCCTTCTTGGGGTGAATCCTCGACAGAAACAACAGCCGGAGGCGCCCATCAGCGTGCGAGGGAATGTGTGCCACGTCTGTGTCGACGCCGAGCGGAATAATGCGCGTTTTCTCGCCAAATCCGAGGGCGCCGACTTCTGCGGCCTCGGACTCCGCCGTGACGTGGATGGCTGCCGCTGCAGCGAGGTTCGGTCGCTCGACGAACTTGTAGTACGGCCGCTTCTTCCATGTACGCTGCGCGAGACTCCACGCGCCGAGCGTGCCTAACGGGCGAACCACGTACGGCACGCCGGCGCGTGAGGCAAGGCGGCAGCCCGGTATTGTCGTGTACGTGAACATGCCATGCACTTCGACGACATCGAAGTCGCCGATTGATCCAGCGAGCCAGCGCGTCAGGTCGAGGGAGAAATGCCAGCCCGCCGACCAGGACGCCCGACGAAAGTATCGATACGCTACGCCCCGCTCGACGACGGGCACATCGTAGCGCGGCGCGCTCCGCCCCGGGCCGTCTGCGTCGGTGGTCGCGACCGTGACCTCGGCGCCGAGCGCGGCCAG
>JAYTZB010001161.1:0-2061 GCA_043742085.1 Polyangiaceae bacterium | reverse complement strand
GCGTCCGACATCGCGGGTTATCGCTGGCTCGCGCTCACCACCGACAGCGCGCCGGCACCGCACGTCAAGTACAAGACGCGGCTGTTCATCCACACGCATCCCGACCTCAAGGAGGTCGCGGAGCGCGAGGCCCGTGACGCGCTCGGCGTCGCGCCGCCCCCCGAGCGTCGGAAGCCCGACGAGGGCGACGCGTTCTTCCTCACCGACAAGCGCGCGGTGGAGGCGGAGTGGTCCACGGCGCCCATTCTCTTGCCAGTGCGCTTCGGCAGCGTGGCGATGGGCCAGATCGCGCTCGCGCCCAGCCGGCGCGGCGCCTCTCACGAGGATCGTCGCCTGATCCAGAACATGGCCAACGAGCTCGGCGGCCCGCTGCGGATGGCCGCGCTCGTCGCCGAGGCGCGACGTCTCGCGTCGACCGACACGCTCACCGGGCTGCTCAATCGACGCGCCTTCGTGGAGCGCATCGAGAAGGCCCGTGCCCTCAGCGACAAGCAGCTCTTCCCGATCAGCACGCTGCTGCTCGACGTCGATCACTTCAAGAAGGTGAACGACACCCTCGGTCACGACGCGGGAGACGCGGTACTGCAGGGCGTCGCGCGCGTCCTCTCCAACATGGCGCGCAAGAGCGACTTCGTCGCGCGCTGGGGCGGCGAGGAGTTCGTGGTGTGCCTCACCGCGACCGCCGAGTCCGGCGCGCGCATCGCCGCCGAGCGCGTTCGCCGCGCCATCGCCGAGGCCCGCTATGCGCTGCCCAACGGCAACGAGCACCGGGCCACAGCGTCCGTCGGTCTCGCCAGCGCAGAGAACGCGTCCTGGGACATACACGAGCTGCTCGGACGCTCCGACAAGGCCATGTACGCCGCCAAGCATCGCGGTAGAAATCGCGTGGAGACTGCATGAATCGATCACGTCTTCGCCTGAGGAACGCCCTTGCAGGCGTCGCCCTGATCGCGCTCACCGCGTTCGCGCCCTCCGCGCATGCGCAGGCCACCGGACCCGCCGATCCCGCCGTGACGACCCCGACTCCGGCTCCCGCTGCGGCCGCGCCTGCGAGCGCGGCCCCGACGACGACCACCGGCCCGGCAGCCGCGGCGCCCACCGACGTCACGCTCGACGCGCCGGCGCAGAGCCATCGCACGGCGTGGCCGTGGATCATCATCGGCACCGGCGTCGCGCTCGTGGTCACGGCGACCGTCCTCGAGGTGCACGCCGTCTCGGAGGACGACCAGCGCCAGACCGCGGAGATCAAGCTCACCGGCCTGCCGGTGGGCGATCCGCAGCGTCAGCCACTCGTCGACCAGGCGAGCTCGCACGACAAGTCCGCGACCACGTCGCGCACCGAGGCGCTCATCATCGGCAGCGTCGGCTTCGTCGCCATCGCGGGCGCCGTGGTGCTGTGGTTCGTCGAAGGCAGCTCGAGCGAAGCTCCGCCCGCCTCGAGCGCGACGAGCGCGAAGCGCATCAAGCCCTCGATCCTCCCCAGCTTCGCCCCCGGTTACGCCGGCGCGATGCTCGGCGCCTCGTTCTGAGTCGGCCGATCCGTCACGGGCTCCGCGATCACGCGCCGGTCCAGATCTCGCCCTTCGCGCCGTCCATCGTGATCACGGTGCCCTTCGCGAGCACGACGTCGGCATCGGCGTCGTCGGTGGTCGAGTCGCGCCAGACCGTCAGGCAGTCCTTGGCGTAGTCGACGCGCATGGGCGGGCAGCTCGCGATGCAAGGCTTGCCGAGGCTGCGCGCGACGATGGCCGCGTCGCCGGTGATCCCGCCGCGCGTGGTGATGATGCCCGCGGCGACGCGCATCCCCGGCACGTCCTCGGACGTGGTCTCGATGCGCACGAGGATGACCGACGTCCCCAGCGCGGCGAGCGCCACGGCGTCCTCCGAGCGGAACACGATCGCCCCCGTGGCGGTTCCGGGGCTCGCGCCCACGCCCTTCGCGAGGAGCTCTCGTGCCATGGCTACTTCCTCCCCGAGACGCGCTCGCGCACGTCGGCATCGGACTTCTCCGTCGCGTCGCCGTCGCCGCTCTCGTCGTCGTCGCTGTCGTCGTCGTCGTCG
>JAYTZB010001160.1:0-5114 GCA_043742085.1 Polyangiaceae bacterium | reverse complement strand
GTGCGGTCCGGGACCTTGGTCTTGCTGAGGCCGTCGGTGTAGCGCGAGATCGGGTACTGGGGATCGATGCCGTAGTTGCGCTTGACGAGCTGCTGGCTGAAGCGCGAGTTGAGCTGGTCCTCGGTGGCGCCGTAGTAGCCGCCGTTCTTCGCGCACTCGGGGTCGTTCTTGATCTTTTGGCACGCGGGGTCGGAGGCGTTGCACGTCGCCGCGAAGCCGCAGGAAGTGCAGTCCGGCGAGCCGGGGTCCTTGTCGCACGCGCTGGTTCCGCGCGGCGCGGTGGTGCTCTTGCCGTCGGATCGGAAGACGGTCGAGCCCGGGAACTGGTTCGACATGAACGCCCAGCCCTGGCCGCCGACCGAGAGCGGATCGACCGACGAGTCGTCCTCGTCCGAGAGGAGGATGACGGCGACGAGCGAGTCGACGCGGAGGAAGTCGGCGCGCTGCGCGAGCAGATCGACATCGATGTCGCCGGGGCCGCCGAGGTCGGCCTTGTTGCTGGCGTCCACCGTGATCTTCACCCACGGGTCGGGCTGGATGAGGAAGTGGTACCAGCTCTCCATCTGAGCCTCGAGACCGCAGCCGGTCTGGCCGATGCCCGTGACGAGCTTGCCGAACGCCGTCGAGAGCGTGGGCACGTCGCCGAACGGCGTGACCGGCGGATCCGGGTGCCGCATCTTGTCGGTGTTCGCGTCGTTCTGGGGATACCAGGCGAGGAAGTTGGACGGAGAGGCTTCCGGGAGCGGCGTCGATGGAGCAGTGCCGATGTTGATCAGGTGGGCATGGTCGTTCGCCCGCGCGCGGTCATCAGGGCAAACGTCACCGCCGAAGCTTCCGAGCGACGACGAGATGATGCCGATGTGCATGTCGGTGACAGGGGTGAACTCCGGCTCCGTGCCCATCGGGCAGTTGAAGTTGTTCGCCTTGTTGCCCTTCGGATCCGCGGTCGGCGCGCCGGCGGCGGCGGTGCCGGTGGCGGGGTTCACGCACTTCGGCTGCAGGAGGCCGACGAGGAGGTTCGGCACGGCCTCCGCGAGGATCGTCTGCTTGTCACCCATCGACGCCGAGTTGTCGATCATGAACAGGAGGTCGACCTTGTCGACCGACTGCTGCGAGACCGTCGACGTGAAGTTGACCTTCGTCGTCGGTGGCTGCGTTCCGACGGGCCGCGCGAGACAGCCGACGCCGGCCGCTCCGGTCGCCGTCAACAGCGCTGCTCCGGCGAGCCACTTCCCCGAACGCTTGGTCCACTTGCGGGACATTTCCATCACGTGCTCCTTCAGAGACGCCAAAGCCGCCAAAAACGGTCGCGCAGCGTGAGAGCTGCAGCGCGCAGTCTCGACGATATCGCTCCAAAACTCAACGCGCGACACACGCCGCCGGAGCTTCGCAGAAGCATGGGCTGTGCCCGGGCTAGATCGCGGAATTGTACCGGTTTCCGGGAACGGGACCGCCAACTTGGTTGGCACCTGCCAGTCTGGTTGCCGGCCCGTGCAGTGGGCGCGGGCGCGGACTAGGGTAGGCGCCTCCTCCTCATGTTGCCCGTGGTCGTCACCCACAAGCTCGACGCGCTGCCCGTGTCGCCGGGCGTCTACCTCTTCAAAGACAAGAAGGGAGCGGTCGTCTACGTCGGCAAGGCGAAGAGCCTGCGGTCGCGCGTCCGCTCGTACTTCCAGGACGGCAACAGCGACAACCGTTACTTCATCCCGATCCTCCAGCGGACGATCGGCGACTTCGACACCATCGTCACGGGCTCCGAGAAGGAAGCGGCGATCCTCGAGAACAATCTGATCAAGGAGCATCGGCCCCGCTACAACATCAAGCTCCGCGACGACAAGGACTACATCTGCCTGCGCCTCGACGTGAAGGAGGACTGGCCACGCCTGTGGGTGGTGCGCCGGCCCACCGCCGATCCCGCGGGGCGCCTTCGCTACTTCGGGCCGTATCACTCGGCGACCGCCGCGCGGCGCACGCTTCATCTCGTCAACAAGCACTTCCAGCTCCGGACGTGCACCGACCTCGAGATGCGGAGCAGGAAGCGCCCGTGCCTCCAGCACCAGATCAAGCGGTGCCCGGCGCCGTGCGTGCTCGAGGTCGACAAGGCCTGGTACGACGAGCAGGTCCGCGCCGTCGCCATGTTCCTCGACGGGCGCCACGACGAGCTCTCGAAGGAGCTGAAGGATCGGATGAAGGAGGCGGCGCGCCACTTCCACTTCGAGCTGGCCGCCGTCTACCGCGATCAGCTCTCCGCCATCGACAAGGTGCGCGAGGAGCAGCGCGTCGTCGCCATCGATGACATCGATCGCGACGTGCTCGGCCTCCACCGCGAGAGCGACCTCGTGGAGCTCGCGCTCCTCCACATCCGGCGCGGCAAGCTCGCCGACGTCGCGACCTTCTCGGTGAAGAACGCCGACGTGCCGGACGAGGAGGTGGTCGCCGCCTTCCTCGCGCAGCACTACGGACCGTCGCTGCCGAAGGAGGGCGGCGGCGTGGACGCGGTGGACGAGGCTGACCTCATGATGCCCGTCCCCGACGAGGTGATCGTTCCGGTCCTGCCCGAGGCCGCCGCGGGCATCGCGGAGTGGCTCGCCGAACGCGCGCGTCACAAGGTGACCCTGATCTTCCCGCAGCGCGGGCATCGCGTGGATCTGCTGGCGCTCGCCAACGACAATGCCAAGCACGCGTTCAGCGAGAAGCGCCGCGCGAGCGACGATGTCAGCGAGCGCCTCGCTCAGTTGAAGGAGCGCCTGCGCCTTCCCACCATCCCGCGGCGCATCGAGTGCTGCGACATCTCGCATCTCGGAGGGCGCGACACGGTGGGCGCCATCGTCGCCATGCTCGACGGCGAGCCCGACAAGAAGCGCTATCGGACCTTCCACGTGCGCGGCGACGGCGTGAGCGCAAAGACCACCGACGCTGCTCCCACGCCGGGCGGCGCCCTCGGGCTCATCGGCGAGGGCAGCGCGGAGGACGGCGAGGTCTCGCTCGCCGGCGACGACTACCGCGCCATGTACGAGGTGCTCGCGCGTCGCTTCCGGCGCGGCCTCAAGCGCCAGGAGGAAAACGTTGCGGTGCCCGTCAACAAAGTAGCCGACGGCGATGGCGGGCCCGATAGCGATGGCGGCCCCGATCAGGTCTTGAAGGACGTCGCCGCCGACGGCGATCGCGAGCGCGCCGAGTGGGACCTCCCCGATCTCTTCGTGGTCGATGGCGGCAAGGGGCAGCTCGCCGTCGCGCTCGCGGCGGCGCGCGATCTCGGGCTCCACGAGCTGCCGATCGTGGCGCTCGCGAAGGAGAAGGAGAACATCCTCGGCGAGACGATGGTGGACCGCGTGTACCTGCCCGGGCAGAAGAACCCGATCCCGCTGAAGAGCCACTCGGCGTCGATGTTCTTCCTCGCGCGCGTTCGTGACGAAGCGCATCGCTTCTCGAATCGTGCGCGCGAGCGTCTCGGGAAGAAGAAGCGCTTCAAATCGGCCCTCGACAGCGTCGCCGGGCTCGGACCCGGTACGCGCAAGGCGCTCCTGCGAACGCTCGGGAGCCTGAAGGCGATCCAGGCCGCGAGCGACGAAGCGCTACTCGCCGTGCCCGGCGTGACGGCGCGTCACGTGAAGGCGCTGCGCAAGGTCTACCCACCGCCGGCGTGACGGCTGCGCGACGGTTGTCGATCGTGCGGCCATTCGATCGGCATGTCCCGCATCACTCTCGCCGGCGGCCTCCTCACCTCACTCGTGCTGACGTCCGCGCTCGCGGGTTGCCTCCGGCGCGACGTCGCGGCCGAGGAGCCCACGACGAAGATCTCGTTCGCCAGCGTCGTGCCGCAGCCGGCCATCGACAAGGTGGACGTGATCGTCATGGTGGACAACTCGTCGTCCATGGCTGACAAGCAACGCATCCTCGCCGACGCCGTGCCGGATCTCGTCCGCGGCCTCGTGCAGCCGCGCTGCGTCGACAAGAAGACACGCATGCGCACGAGCGACGTCGCCGACCCGTTGAAGCCCGAAGGCCAGGAGTGCCCCGCCGGCAGCGAGCCCGCGTTCACGCCGATCACCGACATGCACATCGGCGTGATCACGTCGTCGCTCGGCAGCATGGGATCGAAGACGTCGTGCCTCCCCGATGCCAATCATCACAACGACGACAAGGGCCAGCTCGTCGCGCGAGGCACCAAGGCCGCGAGCATCGCGCAGACCGGAGACCTCGGCTTCCTCGCGTGGTACCCCGACGTCGCGCGCAATCAAGACAAGGCGCGCCACCCCGATCCACCGGTCCCCGCGACGGGCAGCCTCGCGGGGCTCAGCACCGCGTTCCAGGATCTGATCGTCGGCGTCGGGCAAGACGGCTGCGGGTTCGAAGCTCAGCTCGAGAGCGTCTATCGGTTCCTCGTGCAGCCCGATCCCTGGACGGAGATCGCGCACGATGCGTCCGACGCCGCGACGTACGGGCCGAAGGAGCACGTCGACTTCGCGCTGCTCCGCCAGCGCGCTGCGTTCTTGCGGCCGGACTCGCTGGTCGCCGTCGTCCTCCTGAGCGACGAGGACGACTCGTCGCTGGATCCGCTCTCCTTCCAGGGCTCCGCGTGGCGATTCGAGGAGCGCGATGCCGCGCTCCCGCGCGCGACCTCGAGCTGCGCGACCGATCCGGGTGCGGCCTCGTGCACGTCGTGCCAGTTCGCGCCCAACGACGCGGCGTGCAACGGCCACCCCGTGTACGGCGCGGGCGAAGATCCGCTGAACGTTCGCTTCGCTTCGATGAAGCAACGCTACGGCGTCGATCCGCGCTTTCCGATCTCGCGCTACGTCGACGCGTTCACGAAGAAGGTGGTGCCGAGCCGCGACAACGAGCACGAGAAGGGCGTCTACACCGGCAAGGGGAACTGCACGAACCCGCTCTTCGCGGCGCGCCTGCCGGCGGGTCCCGGTGAGGAGCTGTGCAGGCTGCCCAAGGGAACCCGTACCCCGGATCTCGTGTACTTTGCAGTGATCGGCGGGGTGCCCAACGCGCTCCTGCCGGCCGACGGTGACTCGGCGTCGATCGACTGGACGAAGATCCTCGGCAAGGATCCGGCACGGTTCGACGAGAGCGGCATCGACCCGCACATGATCGTGTCGACG
>JAYTZB010001159.1:0-1578 GCA_043742085.1 Polyangiaceae bacterium | reverse complement strand
CGCCGTCGGTCATGAGCGCCGGCGCGCAGCCGAGCGCGCAGGCCGCGGTCTTCGAGTACGGAGGCGCCGTGGCCACCGCCATCGTTCGCTTCAAGTACGCCGGGCGCTCGGATCTCGCCGCCCGCTTCGCCGAGGCCATGGCGGCGCTCGGGGAGGGCGGGGACGTCGAGCTCGTCGTGCCCGTACCGCTTCATCCACGACGCCTCGTGGAGCGCGGCTTCGACCAGGCCGCGCTCCTCGCGATGCCGGTCGCGCGGCGCCGTGGCATCCGCTGCGCTCCGCGCGCCCTGGTTCGCACGCGACCCACACCCCCGCAGGCCTCGCTCGATCGCGCTGCACGCTCCGCCAACGTCGCTGACGCATTTCTCTGCCCGATGCCTGCCGTGGTGAGCGGCCGTAGCGTCCTCCTCGTCGACGACGTGCGGACCACCGGAGCCACCCTGGCGTCGTGCATCGACGTGCTCTGTCGCGCTGGCGCTCGCGATGTGCGGACGCTCGTGCTGGCCAGTCGTGATGGCCCGGGAATTGTCCAGAAAAGCGCGAAGCACGAGGATTGAACGGGCGGCAGCGAGCCGCGCTATCATGGCCCTGCGCTCGATGAGCAACGACCTCTGGCGGTGGGCGGACCCGGACGGACAGCAGCGCCGCGTGCGACTCGACGAGTTGCGCGCCGCGCTCGCCGGCGGCCACATCGCGCCCAACACTCCGGTCTGGCGCGCGGGGTGGCCGACGTGGCAGCCCGCGCACGAGGTCCCCGAGCTCACGTCGAGCGCGCTCTCGGCGGCGAACGGCATCGTGCCGAACATCCCGCCGCCGCCGCTCGCGATGGTGGCCGTGCAGCACGAGTTCGAGGCGAACGCGCGCGGCTCGTTCTCGCCGCCGGTCCCGACCGTGCAGTCGAACGAGGAGCCGCCGCCTCCTCCGCACTACGTTCCGCAGCCGACCAAGGCGAACTCCATCCCGCCTGGCGCGCCGAGCTCGGGGCGCCTTCCGTCGGTCGGGCCGCGCGCGCCTTCCTCCGGAGCGACGCCGTCCGTGCCGCCCATCGCGCCGATGTTCGCGCCCAGCCTCCCGACCACCATCGGGCTGCCGCCACCGCCGGAAATGCTCGCGCTCGTGGCTGCACAGAAGGCCGCCGCGAACGGCGCTCGCGGTGGCAAGGATCCGATGATCGAGGAGCTCAGTGGCTCCATGCTCCTCGATGACAGCGCACCGCACAGCGCACCGCACAGCGCACCGCACGGCGCTCCGCCCGGCTACCTGCCGCCGCCGACCGACCCGGTCCTGCACGAACAGCTTCGTCCCAGCCTCTCGGACGGGCTCTACGAAGGCGCCGGGCTCCCCTCGCGGCGCCCCCAGCTCACCGCGCTCTTCGACGACTTCAAGGAGATCAAGGCGGGCCGTCCGCCGAAGAACAAGCTCCTCGTCGCGGTGGTCGGCATCCTCGCGTTCTCGGTGCTCATCTCGATGCTCGCGCTCGTCGTCAGCTTGTTCCGCGGAAAGCCGAGCGAGCTGCCCTCGAACGGCACGACGTCGTCGACGGGCTCGGCCTCGACGGCGGGGACCGGGACCGCGGCG
>JAYTZB010001158.1:0-1648 GCA_043742085.1 Polyangiaceae bacterium | reverse complement strand
CGGTGAAGGCGGCGCTGGCGGTAGGCCACGTCGAGGCGCATGCGCTCGGCGCGGGCGCGGGCGCGGGCGTGGCGAGCGTGGGCGGGGCAGGCTTCGTGGCGTGGCATGGCGACGGGCCGGGTGTCGGCCTCCGGGCGTCCGCGGAGCTCTCACAGGTGCCGTGCGCCTACGACGACGCCTCGAACGACGCGGAGATCTTTCCGGCGGGGCGTGCCGATGCGGATCTGCAGCAGATCGATCTCCGCGCGGTGAACAGCTGGCGTCTCAAGCTCGGCGACGTGCCGTCGCCGGAGATGCTCGAGGTGCAGCTGGTCAATGCGGTGGCGCCGTTCATTCTGTGCAGCAAGCTGAAGCCGCTGATGCAGCGACATCCAACGGGCGAGAAGCACATCGTGAACGTATCAGCGGTGGAAGGTCAGTTCTCCCGGCGGACCAAGACGGACAAGCATCCGCACACGAACATGGCGAAGGCCGCGCTGAACATGATGACCCTCACGAGCGCGCCGGACTATGCCGCCGACGGCATCTTCATGAACGCGGTCGATACGGGCTGGGTCACGGACGAGGATCCGGCGGCGCTTTCGGCGCGAAAGCAGGAGATGCACGACTTTCAGCCGCCGCTGGACATCGTGGACGGGGCAGCGCGCATCTGCGACCCCTTCTTCTCCGGGCTCCTGACGGGCGAGCACGTGTGGGGCAAGTTCCTGAAGGACTACGCTCCGTGCGCGTGGTGACCTCGGGTAGACTGTACTCATGGCAGCAGGAACGGAACGCCGACGTCATGTTCGTCTGAAGCCCAGCGCCGATGTCCCGGCGCGGGTGTCGCTGGTCGGCGACGGGCTCATGCGCGAGATGGTCGACGTCGTGGACATCAGCGTTGGCGGCATGGCGCTGACCGCGGCGGTGCTCAACGGCACGCCTTTGGGCAAGCGTATGAAGCTCCAGATCGCGCTGGGCGGCGCCGAGGAGCACTCGATCGACGTCGTGGTGCGCTGGACGAGCGAAGGAATCGTCGGCGTCGAGCTGGTGGACGCGGAGCCGCGCGCCGCGCAGGCGATCAGCCGCTACGTATCCGAGCTGCTGGAGCGCGGCGGCTCCGCGTGAGCGGACTGCGGTCGCGTTTGCGAATGCGCCTCTGGCTGTCGCCGCGCGACCCGCTGCGGTCGCGCGTACGGCTGCGGCTACGTCTGCGCTTTAGCCGCCGCAGTCTTCCTGCCAGCGTTACGTCGGGTGGCCGTCGTCTCCGCCACGGGTCCTTCCCCAGCTTGGTGAGGTAGAGAGTCCACGAGGTATCGCCCAGGTGCTTGGCGACCCGCTGGAGCGTGTCATTCAGTCGGTCGACGGCGCGAAAGGTCTTCCAGGAGCGCTCCCCGAAAGCGCGCTCGAACCGACGTTGAAAGGGGCGCTTCTTGAGGAGATGCAAGACGGTGCGTCGCAAGCGCATCGCGCCGAGTGCCGTGAGCGATACGAGGTAGGTCCGACGATCGCGAGGCGCTCGACGGCGCTGGACGAGCCCGAGCTCGATGAGCCGTCGCACCATCTTGCTGGCGCTGGTTCTCGAGATCCCGAGCGCTCTCCAGAGGAGGTGCTGCGGAGGCTCGATACGAAACCCGTTGATCACCTGCAAGAAGTCGTATCGCGTTGGCGT
>JAYTZB010001157.1:0-3364 GCA_043742085.1 Polyangiaceae bacterium | reverse complement strand
TCTTCGGCGTCCGTCGCGAAGCGCAGGGTCTGGAGGTAGTCGATGTTCGCGCCGACGAGGAACGAGTCCTTCTTCGCGCTGCGGAGGACCACCGCCTTCACGCGTGCGTCCGCTTCCGCGCTCTCGAGCGCGGCCGCGAGCTCGGCGCCGAGCTGCGGCGTGATGGTGTTGTGCGTCTCGTGCGGATCGTCGAGCGTGAGCAGCGCGACGCCGTCGGAGCGGACGTCGATGCGCACGATGGACGGCGCGCGCACGATGGTGCTGCCGACCGTCACGTCGTGCATGACCTGCATGATGCCACCGTGCCGCAGATCATCTGAATGACCGTTCACTCATTCCGGGTCCGATGCTTTGACCCGCGTGACGCGTCGTGTCAAGTCCGCGAAACGAAGGCCGTAGCGCTCCATCCCGGCCTCGCGTGTGGTAATCGACGGAGGTTCCGTTTCCACCATTTTCTGCCCGCAACCCCCCAAGCGAGGACAGCACGATGTCTCTGGCCGATGCGCTCTCCGATGAGAAGAAGAAGCCCCTGATCGTCAAGGATTGCTGCGAGCTCATCGACTCCGAGGTGAAGGACAAGAGCGGCATCTCCGGCCTCGTCATCAAGGCGGGCTACGGCACCGTGAAGGGCATCAAGCCCGGCTTCGTCGAGAAGGCCGTGGACGATCTCTTGCCGGAGTTCGCGAAGGCGCTCGATCCGATCTACGCCGACGCCAAGTCGCAGAACAAGAACGTCGCCGACTTCTTCGCCAACAATGCCGGTCGCGTCGCCGACGCGCTGCTCGCGATCACCGACGCGAAGGCCGAGCGCGCGAAGAGCGGCGCCGCCAAGGCGGCCTACGACAAGCTGCGTGGCTCCGCGAAGAAGAACGTCGAGCAGGCAGCGCCGCGCCTCGGCAAGCTCCTCGAGAAGCACGGCATCTGAGCCGACCGGCGCGGGTGCCATCCCTGGTCGTGGCCCTCGTCGCGTGCCTCGCGCTCGGGGCCGTGTGCCCCGCGTGTACGCGTGATGCAGGTGTGACGGCGGCGGCACGACCCGTCGCCGTGCCCGTCGCGCTCGCTCCATCGACGCCGTCTGCGCTCGCCACGCCGCGCGCGGCGGTGGTCGGGGATTACGCGGCGAGCTGGGACCAGGCGTCCGGGACCGTGAGCGTCGAGGCGCGCTTCACGGCCAGCGCTGGCGCGACGTTCACGATCGAGCGTGGTGCCGAGGCGTTCCTCCGCGACGTGCAGGCATCGACCGATCGCGACGGCGCCGCGTGGACAGCGGTGGTCCGTAACGGCCGGCAGCTCGAGGCCGCGCCGTGCGCCGTCGGATCATGCCGCGTGCGCTATCGCATGGCGCTCCGCGACGCCGCCAAGAAGATCGACGACGTCGACGTCGCGAGCGAAGAGGGCGAGGTGGTGGAGGCGCCGCCTTCGGCCTGGCTGCTCACGCCGTCGCGAGCGCCCCGCGAGCTCCGCCTCCGCTTCCGGGTGGCGTGCGCAGAGGGCGCGAGCTTCGCGACCGGTGTGTTCCGCTCCGAGGAGGCGCCCGGCGCGTGGGACATCAGCATCGACGACATGTTCACGTCGCCGTACACCGCGTTCGGGCCGCTGCATGTGCGCACCATCGTCGTGAAGGGCGGCACCATCGATCTCGCGATCGGGCCCGGCAAGCTCGCGGTGAGCGAGGACGATCTCGCGCAGTGGGTGGAGTCGAGCGCGCACGCCGTCACCGCGTATTACGGGCGTTTTCCCATGCCGAATGCGCTCGTGCTGCTCATTGCATCGCGCGGTCGCTGGGTCGGCAGCGGTCGCACGCTGTCCGGCGGCGGCGGCACCGTCTTCGTGCGCATCGGCGAGCGCGCGCCGCCGAAGGCCTATCGCGATGACTGGGTGCTCGTGCACGAGATGATCCACCTGACGTTCCCTTCCGTGACCCGCGAGCAGGACTGGGCCGAGGAAGGCATCGCCACGTATGCCGAGCCGTTCGCGCGTGTGCGTGGCGGGCTCGTCTCGGAGGAGGACGCGTGGGTCGGCCTCGTCGAAGGGCTCCCCAACGGCCTCCCTGCCGCGGGGGATCGCGGGCTCGATCACACGCACACGTGGGGCCGTATTTACTGGGGCGGGGCGCTCTTCTGGTTCCTCGCCGACGTCGAGATCCGGAAGCG
Source organism: Polyangiaceae bacterium (assembly GCA_043742085.1). GTDB lineage: Bacteria > Myxococcota_A > Polyangia > Polyangiales > Polyangiaceae > Labilithrix. The sequence goes on along the minus strand of JAYTZB010001157.1, from coordinate 1,211 downwards.
CACGCAGAATCGCTTCGGCCTCGAGCACGCTCTCCGCGGCGTCTTCGAGGCGGGCGGCAGCAACGCCACGCGCTGGCCGCTCACCCAGGCGCTCGACGCCGGCGATCGCGCGACCGGCGTGCCCGTCCTGCGCGAGGTCTACGCCGCGATGAGCGCCGCCCCGCACCCGGTCGATCTCGATGCGATCTTCGCCGCTCTCGGCGTCAAGCTCGCGAACGGGCACGTGACCTTCGACGATCGGGCGCCGCTCGCCGACATCCGCCGCGGCATCACGCGCGGGAGCCGGGAATGAGCCTCGCGGCGCCGCGTGGTACGCTCCGGACCGCGATGCAGCGCCGTCACCTCGCCGTCGTCACCGCCGTCGCCGCGCTCGCGCTCGCCGCGCCGGCCGCCGACGCCTCCGCGCAGGAGGCCGCCGCTCCGCCCCCGGTTCGCGTTCACGTCCGCACGTCGAAGAACAAGGGGACAGCGCGCCTCTACATCCATCGCGCCGACGGCTCGTACACGCTGGTGTGCGCCTCGCCGTGCACGGCCGACCTCCCCGGCAACAGCGAGCTGCGCGTCACGCTCGCCAACAAGGACGACGAGCCGCACACGTTCACGTTGCCGACCGACCTCGGCTCGGAGGTCGACCTCGAGGTGCGCCCTGCCTCGTCGGGGCCGCTCGTCGGAAGCATCGTCTTGCTCGGCTCGGGCGGCGTGTTCATGCTGACCGGTCTCGCGTTCATCGCGCTGAGCGACCTCGCGCACTCGGGCATCAGCGGGACGACGTCGTCGACACGGGATCGTGACCTCGCCTCGACCTACAAGACGACGGGCTTCGTGATGCTCGGGCTCGGCGCGGCGGCCGCGGTCGCCGGCTTCGTCTGGCTCCTCTCGCGATCCCACGAGCCGCAGGTCATCGACGCGCCGTATCGCGAACGCGAACCAGGCATCTACGGTCGTCGCGAGACGGTGCTCGGCGACGTCGCGCTCGGCACCCCTCGCGACCCGACGAGCCTCGCTGCCACGCCCTCGCTTCCCTTCATGCCGCTCCAGTACGGCTTCTCGTTCTGACCACCCCATGACCAGCCAACCTCCCCCGAAGCCGTTCCCCGTCGTCTACGTCGTTCTGCCGGCGGTCGTGCTGGTGCTCATCGGGTTCCTCGCGCTCTGGCAGTTCCTCACGCCCGCCGAACGTCACGTGGTCGTGGCGTACAGCGACTTCATCG
>JAYTZB010001156.1:0-4435 GCA_043742085.1 Polyangiaceae bacterium | reverse complement strand
GTCGCTCGGCAGCGGCGCCGCGATGACCGGGAAGCGCGCGTTGTCCTCGAGGTAACGGATGTACGCGGTGCTGGTCCAGATGAACGCCGCGCGCCCGCCGAGAAAATCCTGATTCACCACGTTCCACGCGTCGTAGTCGCGACCCGGCGGCGGTCGCATCACCTTCTCGCGATGAACGAGGTCCTGCCACAGCCGGAGCGCGCGGACGCCGGCCTCGTCGCCGAGCGTGGGGCGGCCGCTCTCGTCGAACACCGTGCCGCCCGCCTGGCCCACGAGCGCCACCCAGAACCACCAGGAAATGGGCACTTCGTGGCCCCAGCGACCGGGACGCGTGAGCGCCTTCGCGACGTCGACCATCTCGCGCCACGTGGTCGGCGGACGGACGCCCTCCTTCGCGAAGATGTCGCCGTTGCAGTACATGAGCGGCGTCGACCGATTGAGCGGAATGCCCTGGAGCGGCCGCTCGCCTCCGCCGCGGAAGCCGCCCGACTGCGCGAGCGGCGCGACGAAGGGAATCTCACGCATCCCCGGGTAGCCGTCGAGATTCTCGAGTGTGCCGGCGCGCGCGAGATACGGCACCACCTCGGCGACGACGTGGCTGAGGGCCGGCGCCGCCTTCGCGGCGATGGCGGTGCGGAGCTTCGCGAGCGACTCGAAGTAGTCGCCCTGGTAGACGGGCTCGACGTGGATCTCGTCCTGCGTCGCGTGGAAGCGCTTCACGATCTCGAGCAACACCTCGCGGTTGCGTCCGCCCAGCGAGAACCACAGGCGAAGCCGCACGCGTCCGTGGGCATCACGCAGCGCGTGCTTGCAGCCCGCCGTCCCGCCCAGCGTCGCGGCCGCCGCCGCCACCGACGCGCCGACCGTGAACGACCGCCGCGTGATCATGCGAGGCGCTGCGAGCCGGGGGCCGGCGCGAAGACATGCATGCGAGAAGCATCGATGGTCAAGTGCACAACCGCGCCGGTCGGTCGCGGGTCGAAACCCGGCGCGCGCACGCGCAGCTCGACGTCGCCGGCGCGCAGAAGGAGATGCGTCTCGGCCCCGAGCGGCTCGGAGACCGCCACCTCGAAGCGCGCGGCGCCCTCCTCCCCTTCCTTCGCGAGGTGCACGTGCTCGGGACGGATGCCGACCACCACGCGCTGCTCGGTGATCGCGGCGGGCGCGGGCACCTTGAAGGGGCCGCACGTGATGACGTCGCCGTCGATGCGTCCCTCGACGAGGTTCATCCGCGGCGTGCCCAGGAACGTGGCGACGAAGCTCGTCGCCGGTCGCTCGTAGATGTCGCGCGGCTTGCCGAGCTGGAGGACCTTGCCCTTCTGCATCACGCAGATCCGATCGGCGAGCGTCATGGCCTCGACCTGATCGTGCGTGACGTAGATGGCGGTCACGCCGAGCTCGCGCACCAGCGAGCCGATCTCGATGCGGAGATCCTGGCGAAGGGCGGCATCGAGGTTGGAGAGCGGCTCGTCGAACAGGAAGACGCGCGGGCGCCGCACGATGGCGCGCCCCATCGCCACGCGCTGCCGCTCGCCACCCGAGAGCTCCGAGGGCAGTCGATCCATGAGCGGGCCGAGCTTGAGCAGATCCGCGGCGTCGTCGGCGCGCTTCTTCCGATCGGCGGGCGCCGCCTTCCGCATCTTCAGCGGGAACTCGATGTTCTCGCGGACCGTCATCTGCGGATAGAGCGCGTAACCCTGGAAGACCATCGCGACGTCGCGGTCCTGAGGAGGAACGCCCTTCATCGATTTGCCGCCGATGCGGACGTCGCCGCCGTCGGCATCCTCGAGCCCGGCCACGATGCGCAGCGTCGTCGATTTCCCGCACCCGGAAGGACCCACGACGACGAGGAGCTCGCCCTTGGTTACCGCGATCGACACCTCGGCCAACGCCGATGGAACCGATTTTCCCGAGGGATCGAGGGCGGGGCGGCCGCTCTCGTCCTCGAAGCGCTTGGTGACGCGATCGAGCTCGACCTCGGGTCCCGGCTCCGCAGCGCTCGCGCGGCCGCTCATCAAGCGTGCTTCGCGCGCAGGAGCTCCGCGGCGCGCACCATGCTCTGGAGCTTCGCGTAGGCCTCGTCGACGGGGATGTCGGCGGCGTTGCCGGGCGCGAACCCGCAGTCGGGCGCGAGCGTGATGCGGGTCTTGTCGACGTGCTCCATGGCGTGCTCCACGCGCGCCACGATGGTGTCGGGCTCGTCGATGATCTCGCCGCGACAGTCGACGCACCCGAGGCCGATGTTCACCGACTCCGGCAGCTCGCGGAGGCAGCGCGTATCGCCGGCGGCGGGGATCGTGAACTCCATCATGAGCTGATCGACGGTGAGCGTCTTCAGCGCCGGCATGATGGCGTCGTAGGAGCCCTCACCGACCCAGCCGCGACGGCCCTTGTTGCGGCGGCAGAGGTGCACCGCGCGGCGGACGCCCGTCACGCCCTCGAAGACGCGGTTGATGAGGCCCACGCAGTGCATGGCCTCGGCGTCGGCGTCCTTGTACTTTGCACGGATCTCCTTGTCGACGAAGAGGCAGAGGTGGGGATCGTCGATCTGCACGGTCTGCACGCCTGCCGCCGCGAGCGCCAGGACCTGCGCGCGCAGGATGGGCACGATGGCGTCGGCGAACGACTCGCGCGTGGGGTACACCGCGCGCGACACGCCCTCTTCCCACATGCGAACGCTCAGCATGTACGGGCTGGGCAGCGCCACCTTGAGGGGACGCGTGGCGCGCTCGATGGCGAAGCGCGCGTGGCTGGCGAGCACGTCGGGGTCGCCGGGCTTCACCTCGCCGGTGACGGTGTGCCAGTACTTGCCGTCGCGCCCCGAGCCCGAGAGCTCGCGCTTGAAGCCCGTGGCGACGTCGGTGATGACCGCGACATACGAGAAGCGTCGCCATTCGCCGTCGGTGATGACGTCGACGCCCGCCGCTTCCTGGAGCGCGATCGCAGAAGGCACCGCCATGTCGAGCAGGCGCTGGCGCTCCTCGTCCGAGACCTTGCCCTCGTGGATCTCGTCGAAGAGCCGCTTCAGCCACAGCGGCCTCGGAAGCGACCCGACCACGGTGGTCGGAAAGAGCGACGGCACCTCGTGACGTGCGGCGGCGCCGGTCACGAGCCGCCCTCCCACCAGGACTTCGCGTACTCGAGGTCCTGCAGCGTATCGAGCTCCATGTAGCCGCCGTGGGTGTCGACGCTGTGGAACGTCGAGCCCTTGTGGATCATGCGCTGGAACAGGTGGATGAGGTACGCCTTGGGGAACGGGCGATCGCCGAGCGTCTCGCAGTGCGCCTTGGCTTCGTCGTAGGCCTCCATCAGCTCCTGCGCGCCGGCGGGCGAGAACTTCGCGACGCCGATGAACTCGCCGGAGGCCTCGGCGGAGGGGATGGTGCGGGAGATGTCGACGACGACGTTCTTCTCCGTGCTCATCTTCTCGGCATCGCTCTCGGGATGGTTCGTGCGCCGCACGTAGCGACGTCGCCAGTCGGTGTCGCACGCGAGGACCTTGTCGTACGGCGCCTCGACGAGGTCCTTCACGACGGAGCCGCGATAGAGGATGTCGGTGTACGACGAGAGGAAGCCCTGCCCGAGGTGCTCGCGGGCGTACATGAGCGAGGCGAGGATGTTGTTGTTCTCCCAGTCGGTGTTCTCGACGTAGGTGAACTCCGGGTAGCGGGCGCGGAGGACGTCGGCCTTGTAGCCGCAGATGTAGATGACGTCCTTCTTGGTGAAGCCCGCGGCCGAGAGCGACTCGAGGATCCACTCGAGCATGGGCCTTTCCATGACGTGGACGAGCGTCTTCGGCATCTCGACGGTTTGATGCTCGAGCCTGCTGCCGCGGCCGGCACCGATGAGGATGGGGCGCATGGGCACTTTCTATCACGGTAGAATGAGGACGTGAGCCTCACGATCGGCTTCGTCACCGACCTCCACTTCGGGCCCGCCGCCTACCACGACGGCAAGCTCCGCAAGCTCACGCATCATGCCGCGGACCTCACGCGCGACGTGGTGCGCATCATGAACGACGAGCTACGGCCCGACCTCCTCGTGAACCTCGGCGACGACATCGAGGACGAGAGCCGCGAGGCCGATCTCGCGCGTTACACCGAGTGCCAGGACATCCTGCGCACCGCGAAGGCCGAGCTCGTCAACGTCGCGGGCAACCACGACTCCATCCATCTCACGCGCGAGGACCTCTCGCGCATCTGGCAGCGCGACGCGGGGTCGTCGCTCTCGCCGCTCTTCTACGCGCTCGACCGCGGCGGCTTCCACATCGCGATCCTCCACACCATCGAGCGGAAGGACGTGGACGTCCGCATCCCGCACGCCCAGCTCGAGTGGCTGAACGACGATCTCGCGCGCACCACCCTGCCGGTGATCGTGCTCATGCACCACAGCGCCAGCGAGCAAGACCTGGGCGACTCGTTCTGGTTCAAGGGCC
>JAYTZB010001155.1:0-6324 GCA_043742085.1 Polyangiaceae bacterium | reverse complement strand
ACGCGACGGAAGAGCACCACCCGCAGCGCATCGCGCGTGCTGAAGACGCCGACGATCTTCTCTCCACGCCGAACGAAGACGCGATGGACCCGGTGCTCGAGCATGATCGACGCCGCCTCGCTGAGGTCGGCATCCGCGTCGACCGACACGACGGGCTTCGTCATGACGTCCTTTGCGCGGCGATCGGGCGGCAGGATCACGAGCGGTCCGTGCTGGCCGCCTTCGAGCTTCGACACCCGTGCGAGGTCGGTGAGCGAGACGATGCCGACCGGCGCTCCGGCTGTCGTCGTGACCAGCACGCACGAGATGTCGAGGCGCCGCAGCGTCTTCACGATCTCGACGAGCGAGGTGTCCTCCGTCACGGAGACCACCGCCGCCGTCATGTGCTCGCTCACCGGGCTGGCCGCGGGGCTGGACATGCTGGCATCCTACGCGAGGCAGGCAGCGCCCGCACGACGCTCACTCCTCCGAGCTACTTGTCTCGCTTGACGGTGACCTTCTCGGCTCGCTTGGGCGCGGCCTTCGGAGGCGCGGTCGGCGCGGCGGCCGGAGGCGGCGCCGTCGCGGCAGGCGGCGGAATGCTGCCGTCGATCGGCGCGTCGGCGAGGAATGCCGCGAGCAGCTCGTCGCGCGCGGACTGCGGCGCGGACTGCGGACCGAGGAGCTCGGCGTCGACCTCCTTCGCTGTGCGCGCCGACGGCGGCGGCGGCGACGTCACGCGCTCTTCTGCGCGGGGCGGTGTCGTCGGCTTGATGAGACTGTCGAGGCTCTCCCACGACACCTGACGCGTCGACTCGGTGTGCGCCTCCGGCGACTCCTCGAACGACGCCACGCCCGAGGACGGCGGCGGACGCACCGTCGCGCTCTCGAGAGCGGTTTCGACCATGTCAGGGATCACCGCGGGAGCAGGTGCAGGTGCAGCTGCCACGGCCGGTACCCGCGCGGGGCGTGCGGCGCGCACCGGACGATGGATCTCGTCCATCATGGACGACGGCGGCGCAGAGTCGTTCCTGGGATCGCGCCGGCGCACCGGCGCGGCGGGCACGAACGCGGGCGCGGGCACGGGCACTGGAGCCGGCGCGACACGATGCGCCGAGAGCGGCGTCGGCTCGCCATGGCTCACCTCCTGGCGAGCAGCCGCTGGGACGATGGTCACTCCCGGCACCGGCGACGGCGGCGGTGCCGTCGCCGCCGGCGCGTTCGCGGTTGCGTTCACGTTCTTCGGCGGTCGATGCGTCGGCATCGCCTCGTCGATCACGATCGGAGGACGCGTGACGCGGGCCGCGAGCTCGTCGGCGTCGCCGATGGCCGACTGGAGCGTGGCCTCCGCGATCTGTCGTTGCTGCGGTAGCTGCGCCGTCATGCGTGGCAGCGGGCGCGCCGCGGGCGCGTCGGCGAGCGAGCGTGACGAGCGCGGCGCCTGCACCTCGTCGGCATCGAGCGCGCCGCGCCGCTTGGCGGCCGTCGCGGCGACCACATACGAGCGCATCGCCTTCATCTGCTGATCGTCGGCGTCGACGCTCTTCAGGATGAAGCGGTGTGGCTGGCCTGGCTCGGGCGCCGCCAGGTCGACATCGATCGGCTCCTCGAGGAGCACGGTGTCCGCGTCGTAGAGGATCTTCACCGGCGGCCGCACGTAGTCGAGCGGCATGCTCGGGGTGCCCATGACGACACCGAGCTCGCCGGTGTTGAGCGTGACCATGGTGCCCGCGGGGTAGATGCCGAGCGCGCCGATCAGGAGCTTCACGAGCGCGCGCTCGGTGCCGTCGGCCGCGCGATTCCCGAGCACCTGGAGCGCGTCGTCGATGCTCAGGCCGCCGCCCGCCCCCGCCGCGCGCAGCTCGGCGAAGGCCCGTGCGACGCCGATGATGCGTGCGAGCAGCGTGGGCGGCCTGCGACCCTTGTAGACTGCACCCAATCGATGCGCCCGCCGCATCGACCACACCTCGTAGAGGAGCGCCGTCCGCGCGCGCGCGGGAGCGTGCATGCGACCGAGCGCGGTCAGCGCGAGGACGGTACGTGTCGGCACGCGATCGAGCTCGTCGTCGTTGAGCACCCGTTGCACGCCGCCCGCCGACTCGCCGCCGAGGACGACGCGCCCCGCATCGTAGAGGAGCGCCGTCATCGCGGCGTTCGCGAGGACGGCGCGATCGGTGGTGAGCTGCCGCGTCATCGCCACGGCAAGGATGGCGCTGCCCACCGCGATGGTGGCGGCGTCGAGCGAGACGCCGCCGGTGGCAGCGAGCGCCACGAGCAAGCGCGCATCCTCGTCAGCGCGCGCGACGACCTGCTGCGCGACACGCTTGATGCGCCGCGGGAGCTCGAACTTTCCGACGCGAACGTCCGCGAGCACGCCCTGAACCGTGAGCACCGACGTCGCGTAGGTGCGCGCCGCGCGCTGCCCGGGCGACTCCTCGCGCGAGGCGCCGGTGGCTGCAAACCTGGCCTTTCCGGCGGTGACACCGGATAGCTCGCCGCTGGTGACGCGCGGGACGAGGGACCGATCGCGCTGCACGTCCGCCAGCAGCTTGGCGAGATTCGAGATCGCCGCGCGATCGATGGTGCGCGCGAGCGTGAGCTCGGTCACCTCACACGTCGCGAGCAGATCGCGGAGCTCGACGGCGAGCGCATGCGTGTCGCGCGAGCCCTTCAGGATCTGACGGTTGACGAAGATGGCGTCGCCGAGGAAGGAGAGCGCGACGGTCTCGCTCGCTGCGCCTGCGCAGTACTCCGCGATCGCCGCTGCCGCCGCTGCCGTGAGCGAGGTCACCGCATCGTTCGTCACGTCGGCATGGAACTGACACGCCTTGACCGTCCGATAGACGCCGTGCACGACGCCCGCCGCTAGCTCCTGGAGAGCCGCCGGATCCAGCGCACGCTCGCCGCTGCCGCGCTGGGTCATGGCAGCTCGAACTTCCGGCGCCGCGCCGTCTGGCCCGGCTCCTCGGCACCCGACGCGATGAGCGCATTGATCTGCTCCACGGCGCGCTCGGAGGCCTCGCGGACCGGAGCCGTGTTCCACCAGCGCTTCTTCGCGCCCTCGGTCGCCGCCTCGAGGGCCTCCTTCGACGCCATGTCCGCGAGGATCTCCGCGGCGAGCACGCGCGTCATCTCCACCGCCTCGGTGGGGATGATCTGGTGCTCTTTCAAGATCGCCACGCACACCGTCAGCGCCCGGCGCGGGCTCAGCGCGTGGAGGCAGGAGAACCACTTCTGCCGCTCGTCGGCGGTGAGCGAATGGAACGTCGGCGCCTGGATCTGCAGCACGATCGCGGGCCCAGCCGCGATGAGGTTGCGCTCCGCGACGAGCGCGAGCGCCGCCTGCCGCGCGCTCGCCGACGGATCGTCGAGCATCTTCCGCACCTCGATGCGGACCTCGTCCTCCTCGTCGCTCGACACCTTGGTGAGCGACTCGATGCGGACCGCGAGGTGCGGACTGTTCCTCGCCGAGGCGAGCGACTGCGTGGCTTCGGGCGTTCCCAGACCTGCGAGCAGGTTCACGAGCATGATGCCGAGCTCGATCGGCGCCGTCTCGAGAACGGTGCCGATGCGCGCCTCGGAGCCGCGCGCCCACTGCGTGATGTACGCGGAGAGCACGGTGCGCAGGGCCTCGGACCGCGTCGTCCCGTAGACGCCGCACGCGAGCTCCATCATCGACGCGTCACCCACGGAGACCAGCGCCTTCTCGATGCCGCTGACCACCGGCGGGTCGATCTCCTTTGCCACCTGCACGTCACGACCCTCGCGTTCGACCGCCTGGAGGATCGCGGAGAGCGTCGCCGCGGGCAGCATGATCTGCGCCATGGCGTGCTCGGCCTTGCGTGCCTCGTTGGGAACGCGCAGCGCGAGCGCGCCGCAGAGCGCGTGGAACACCTGGAAGATCTCGCGATGGTCGTGGAGCGACAGCTCGTCGGCGGTCCACTCGCGAAGCGCATCTTCGAGCACGGCGTGGTCCCTGTTGATGCGGGCGTCGACGTAACCGTCGGCGAAGGCGTCGACGAAGCGTTCGAGCCAGCGCTCCTCGGTCAAGTTGAGCTGCGCGCCCATCGTCGCGCGCTGCAGCGGATCGAGCGCGAGGGCCGCCGCCGCCTCGCCGCTCTCGCGGAGCTGGTTCGAGAGATTGAGCCGCATTGCGCGTCCCTCGAGCGACGCGTCGTGCCAATCGCGATCGAGCTGCGCGGCGCTGGCCAGCTCGCGCGCGAGGTCGGCGCTGCCCTTCATCAGCGGATCGGCTTCTCCGCCGCCGTCGCCCTCGGCGAAGGCCTCGATGGCGACGTAGGCGACGTGCTCGAAGCGCCGATCCCAGAACGCCGTCACGGCGTCGTCTTCCTTGCCGGCGCCACCGATGACGTCGCGCAGGAGGATCGCGACGAGATCGCGGAACTCGTCCTTGGTGAAGCCTTCCTTGATCTGGATGTGCCGCACGCCGTCCGCGAAGAGCTGGTACGGAATGCGATCGAAGGGGATCCGATCCGGGGCCCACACCGCCGCGCCCTGGAAGAGGAACGCACCTGGCCCCACGTCCCAGCGAACGCTGCCGGGATGCGTCGCGAGCGCATCCGAGACCTGCTGCAGGCCGGCATCGAGGGCACGGAGCGCATGCGGATGCGTCCAGCCGTACTGGCGAACATCGGCGAGGCACGTCCCGATCTGCTTCCAGACCGCGGCGAGCCGTACCTGCGCGTCCTTCGCCTCCTCGGGCGACAGCTCCTCGAGGACCTCGAGGGCCTCGTTGCCGCGCGTCTTGAGGCCGCCTTCCTTCTTCGGCGCGGTGCGTACCAGCTGACCGGCGCGCAGGGCAGCGAGCAGACCGAGCACCTCGCTCCGCATCGACGCCGCGTCCTGGAAGCGCTTCTCGCGCTCGAACGCCAGCGCGCGATCCACGCAAGCGACGATCTCTACCGGGAGATCGGGGGCGAGGTTGGCGATGGACGGCGCGGCCTGCGTGGCGGCCATGACGAACGACTCGGCCTCGGTCCGCGCGTGGTTGAGGCGCTTTCCGGTGAGTGCAACATACATGCATGCGCCGACCGAGAAGATGTCGGAGCGCCCGTCGACCTGGGAGACGAGACCGAGCGCCTGCTCGGGGGCGATGTACGACGGCGTGCCGATGGCCGTTCCCATGCGCGTGGCCTCGATGCCCGACCCGACCTCGCGCATGCGCGCGACACCGAAGTCGAGGACCTTCACGTCGCCCGCGTCGGTGATGAAGATGTTCCCGGGCTTGATGTCGCGATGGACGATGCCGACCTCGTGGCACTTCGCGAGGAGGTCGAGCACGGTCTCGAAGATGCGCAGCGTCTCCTCGAGCGGGACGGTGCCGCCGGTCTTGTGACGGAGCTCGTTGAGCGTCCCGCCCTCGAGCAGATCCATGACGAGGAACGGCTCGCCGCGATCGCTCGTGTCGTCGTCGGTGACGGGGACGCGGGCGGGGTGGTCGACGCTGTTGGCGATCTTGCCTTCCCGCAGGAAGCGCTCGCGGATGTCGCTCTCGCGGGCATACTCGGCGTGCAGCAGCTTCACTGCGGCGCGCGTGCCGTTGCGATGACGTGCCGCAAAGACCGCGCCCATGCCGCCGACCCCGAGCAGCCCTTCGAGGGACCACTTGGCGTTCAGTGCGGTGCCCACACGGCCCTTGGCCGCCTGCACCGGATCTTCTTGATGCGCCGCCCCGCCCATGAATCTCGGATGTTACAACACCGAGGTCACCAAGAGACGCGTGTGGGCTCGAGTTTCTTCTCCTTCGTCCCATCGCCCAGCTGGCCCGCCGCGTTGGCCCCCCAGCAGAGAATGGCCTTGCTCTTGGTCAGAGCGCAGCCGTGGGAGGTGGCGAGGCACATCCCCGCGATATCCGGCACGGAAGCGACCTTGCTGGGCCGCTCGTCGCTCGATTTCTTCCCGAGTCCGAGCTCGCCCTCGCCGTTCGAGCCCCAGCACCGCGCGGTCCCGTCTGCGAGAAGTGCGCACATCGCCGACTCGCCCGCGAAGAGCCTGACCGCCGAGGTGACCCCGGGCACCGTCACCGGCGTCCGGTGCATCTCGGTGTCGGGCTTCGTGCCGAGCTGACCGGCGTCGTTCATCCCCCAGCACTGGACCTTCTTGTCCCTGGTGACGACGCACGCATGGCGGTCGCCGGTCGCGAGGTACGTCGCGCCGCTGATGCTGGCCGGTCTGGCGAACCCGCCCTTGGGCGCCGCCCAGTCGCCGGTGCCCCAGCACGTGACGGCGCCCTTCTTGTCGAGCGCGCAGCCGTGCGTGAAGCCGGCCGCGACCTGCGTGAACGCTCCGGTGGGCGGCGTGCCGATGGTGGCCGCGTCGGCGCCC
>JAYTZB010001154.1:0-1530 GCA_043742085.1 Polyangiaceae bacterium | reverse complement strand
AGCTCCATGGCCTCGCGGAACTCGGTCCAGGCTTGGTCGTAGAGGGAGCGCGCTTCGCCATCGAGATCGATGGGGGTGAGGATGCGGTTGATGGCCGGCCAGCCCGCGATGTCCTCGGGGCGGCGACGGATGCCGGCGTTCGTCCCCTCGAACAGAATCTTGCGGACCTTCTGGCAGTCGGCGGTTTCTCCGCCGAACGCCCACTTCCCGTATGCGCCCCGCGTGACGCCGAGGCCTTGATCCAGGCACCACTGCTCGAAGTCCTTGAGGTCCGAGGCGCGCGTTCCGGTGACGCTCGCGAGGAGCGGCGCGAGGTACGACAGCTCGAGCGGGTTCTGCCCCGCCGTCGCCGAGAGCCACAAGCGGAAGCCGGCGCTCGCATTCAGCTTGGCGGCGAGCTTGGAGCGCGCGGCCGTGGGGTTCTTGCAACGATGGCTCTCGTCCCAGATGACGACGTCCATCTCCGGCGCCGTGCCGGCACGCGCGAGCCCCTTCTTCGTGCGGATCTTCTTGCGCGCTGCGGCGCTGACCTCGAAGAGCTTGCCCAGGCGATCGTAGTTGAGGACGATCACGTCTCGGCCGCCGTCTCCCATGGCCTCGATGGTGCGCCGCCAGTGCGCGACCACCGCGAGCGGGCACACGACGAGCACGGTGCTCGTCCCCTTCATGCGGAGGACCGCCTCCCACGCGGAGATGGTCTTGCCGAGCCCGACGTCGTCGGCGAGGAGGAAGCCCGGGCGACCGGCCGTGCGCGCGGCAAGGATGGCCTTCACCGCGTCCTCTTGATGAGGCCGCAGAACGATCGCGCCTGCGGGCGCCGCTTCCTTGCGCGCGGCCCTGGCGCCGGCGAGCTCGCGCTCGACGTGCAGCTCCCACGAATACGGCAGCGCGCGGAACGGCGCGAGCGGCCGAGGCAGCTTGTCGCCCTGGAAGAGGAAAACGCCGTGCTCGGCATCCCAGCGCGCGCCGCTCGCCGCTGCGACGCCGCGCATGGCGAACGGGACGTCGAGCACGTGGGAACGCTTCGCGAGGGAGGCGACGCTGGTCACGAAGCGGATGGATAGCACGAGTGCGGTCGCGGTTTGTCACCCCGAGGGGCGACTCCCCTGCGCGCGAGGCGTGACCAGCTTGGTTCGTCATGCACTCCCGCACTCGCACCTCGTTCCGCTCGCTCCGCTCGTTCCCGCTGCTCCGCTCGCTCGGCCTCGCCTCCGCCGTGCTCGCGGCCGCAGGATGCAGCTCGAGCACGGATGCGGCGTCGTCGCCGTTGTCGTCGTCGATCCCGGGCACGCCGACCGTCGCATCGGGCAACCTCCAGCTACGCAGCGACGTTCCGACGATGGACGCCGCCGCATGGGACGCGATGGTGATGCCGCACGAGGGCCCGCACGTCTGGGTGAAGCTCGACGCGCGTGGCGCCGCCTGGCTCACGCCGGGCGCGGTCACGGTGATCAAGGGTCGCGGCGTGCTCAAGGTGGGGAGCGTGACCGAGGAGGGCGATCACCTCGTGGTCGAGCGCGTCCCATTCGA
>JAYTZB010001153.1:0-2879 GCA_043742085.1 Polyangiaceae bacterium | reverse complement strand
TCGGTGGTCCAGTACTTCACGGACATGGCGCAGATCGAGCGTCTCGCAGGCGCGCTCTTCGTCGAGCAGCAGCGGCGCGTCGCGGATCCGGTGTTGAAGGAGATCTACGCGACGTTCGTGATCGACGAGATGCGGCACTCGCACGTCGCGCAGATGCTCGCCGACCACTACGACGTGCATCGCCTGCGGACGTATCGCCCGAGCAAGAGCCTGGAGCGGTTCTTCCCGCACTTCGTCGACGCCATCCGTCACCTCGCCGACGACGTCGCCAACGCGTACATCACGTCGGGCGAGCTGATCCTCGACATCGCGCTCCTGCGTTCCATCGACGACTTCGTGGCCGACCCCCTGAGCGCACAGGCGATGGAGCTCATCAACCGCGACGAGTCGCGGCACATCGCCATCGACTACTTCATGGTCGGCTTCTATGCGTCCGACGAGTACCGGAGGCGCGCGAAGCCGAAGACGTCGCTGCGCGAGCAGGCGGTGGCGGCGCAGACGTTCATGGCGATGACGGCGCTGGGCCGCCCGTTCTTCCGCGACGTGTTCTTCGGGCCCATGGACCGTATCGATCCCACGGGGGCGCGCCTTCGCGAGGCGTTCAAGAGGATGCAGCTGCTCGGCGCGCGTCCCGGCCTCGACGCGCTTCCGCTCGTGAAGTTCTGGTCGTCGATGATGACGCTGTACCACCAGCCGTGGATGGGCCGGCGCGGCAAGGAGCTGGTGGCGCGCGTGGTGGGTGCGGAGCCGCGCTTCATGGAGCACCTCGCGACGGAGGGGGAGCTGGCTCGGGCGCGAACGATGTCGCTCGATGATCTGGCGGAGGAAGCGCTGTCCGCGAAGCGTGCGTAGGGAGCGTGGGACGTGGGGTAGGTTCGCACCCTGTGAACCACGGGCCTGATGAGCACGGGTCGAGCAGGCCCACGTCGTACTCGCCGTGCTTCAGGTGGTTGGCGAGGACGTAGACGAGGGCACTGCGGACATCGCTCGGCGAGGTGAGATCGCGGCGATGATAGCGGCCGCCCCACACGCGTCCGCGACGACGCCCGAGGATGCGGCTGTTCACGCGCATCGCCACGCGCACCGCAAAGCTGCGCATGCCGTTCGACAACGTCGTCTTGTCCTCCGCTTCCACGATGATGTGGATGTGATCTTGCTGCACCGAGTAGTGCGTGATGCGAAAGCCCGCGTGTCGCGGATCGCGCGCTTCAACAGGCCGTGCAGCCGCTCGCTGCGGAAGCCGGGTAGCCCCTTCGCGCGTCTCAACGTGACGTGCACCGGCAAACTTCGCGGGTGCTGCGGCCGCGCGCGATGAACGACGTTCGCACGTCGAATCGCTGCCGGGTGTCGAGGCGTGCCCGCGCAGCTCGGGATGCGAGAACCCCAGCTCGAGCGTCGACTTGCACACCGTCGACATTGCGTGCGCGTCCCGCACGGCCCTTCGTTGTCGGCTTCTCGTGTCGTCTTTACGCTGAGAGCCGAAGCGCGCGAAGAGCGAGGTCTAGCGGCGTTCGAGCACGAGCAGGCCCGGCACTTCGCTCGCGCGCTCCACGAGGCGCGGCTTGGGGCGGACCGCGACCGCGATGCGCGCCTCGCGCAGCATCGCGACGTCGAACGCGTTGTCGCCGAAGGCGGCGTAGAGCGGACGCGCGCCGAGCTTGGCCCGGAGGTGCATCACCTTGCCCGGTCCGTACGGGATCGGTCGCACCACGCTCGGCGTGATGAAACCGCTGGAATCACGCTCTTCGGTCGCGGCTGCGACGTTCGCGCGATCGATGCCCACGCGGCGCGCGGCCTGCTCGACCACGGTGCGCGGCGATGCGCTCACCAGGAACGCCGTGACGTTCTTGGCGCGTGCCCAAGCGACGATCTCCATCGTCTCGGCATGCAGGCGGCCCTCGAGACCGACCCTCACGAGGACGCGATCGGCGAAGGCATCCGCCTCGTCGGGCGTCCACCCGGCGAAGATCCACGTCATGATCTCGCAGACGCGCTCCTCGGGGAACGTGCCGGCGCGATAGGCGGCGTAGATGCGACGAGCGACGGCGACGGCACCGCCGTCCGTCGCGAGCTTCTCGGCCGCAGCTTCGCGCACGAGCGCCTCGTGGGCGGGAGTGGCGATGGCGCCGTCGTCGAGGAGCGCCTCGAAGAGATCCTCGCCGATGTCTCCCGACCAGAGCGTGCCGTCGCCGTCGACGGCGATCGCGCCGCCGGGGTCACGCGCGATCTGCTCGTCGAGGAGTGCGACGACCTCGGCAACCGTGGCGTTCTTCACGATCGCAGCATACACGAGCTCGTGATGCTCACGCTCAGCGAGGAGCGCTCGCGAAGCGGCCGACGGAGAGGAAGCGGGCGCGACCGAGCGCGTCCTGCTGCGGGACCTGGAACGAGAGCCCCTCGGACTGGCCCTTCGAGAACACGAACGTCTCGAACTTCGGGTCTTCGCGATCGCTGACCACGCGGACCAGCGGCTCCTCCGGGTTCTCGGGGAGATAGCTCGCGAGGCTCGAGATGATGACGGTGTCGTCGGTGTCGTCGTTCGCGTCGCTGGGGACGTAGATCTTCGCGAAGACGACGCGCTTGTCCTTGTACGAGAGCGCCTGGATCATCGCGAACTCCCCGGCGCCTTCGCTGCCGTCGAGCGTCTTCGACTTGCCCTTACCGGTCTTCACCCAGGCGATGTCGAAGGGGTAGAGAACGCCGTTGACCTGCAGGGTGCTGCCGCCGGCGGCGCACGTCATGCCGAGCGAGTCGACGGTGCGCGTGGGCTCCTTGCCTTCGCCGACGCGCTTGCCGTCGGCCGTGCGCGACTTGCCCTTCGTCACGCCGAACTCGGTCCAGGTGCCGATGATCTTTCCTGCGCCCTGCAGGCTGGTGGC
>JAYTZB010001152.1:0-1900 GCA_043742085.1 Polyangiaceae bacterium | reverse complement strand
TGGGACGGCGGGCGGCCCTCCTGGTCGAAGACGATCCAGGGGGTCGAGGGCTCGCGGAGGAAAGCGCGCACATCGCTGTCGATGCGTCGGCGATCCGGGATGGACACGACAGGAGCGGCAGGCGTGCCGATCGACGCGTCGATTTCCGGGTTTTTTGGCCCTTCAGGTGATGCCGGGTCGCCCATACGAGAGGCTCATGCAAGCCCGGGCCCAAGCTCGGAAGTCGCTCACTTCGAGGGAGCAACGGTGGTCGCGCAGCAGCGGAAGCCGGTCGAGTAGTCCCAGTACCTCGCCTCGTGCGCCGTCGTGACGTAGTCGCAGCCGTGGCCGTTGAGCCACGTGTCGACGTAGTAGCCGCCGCGGAAGTGGCCGCTCGGGTCGGCGGTCCATTCGTGGAGGTTGCCGACGATGTCGAACACCCCTTCGGGCGTTACGCATTCCTTCTTGGCACCACCGGGGAGCAGCGAGTCGGCGAGCTGGTTGATGCAGGGGTGCTCGAGCTTCGTGAACACCGAGAGGTCGTGCGACTCCAGGTACTGCATGGCGGGGTGCTGGTCGCGATGATCGTTGCAGGTTCCCCGCTTCTCGTCGCTGCCGTACGGGAAGCGTGTATTCTTCACGCTTCGGCAGGCGGCGATCCACTCGTCGTCCTTGCACAGCCGCTTCCCCGCGTTGGCACACGCCGTCACCGCCTGGACTTGCGAGATGTACGCCTGCGGCACCGCGTTGGGGGCGCTCTTCGCCTTCACGCGCAGCTGTCCGGGATTGAAGAACGGGCTCCACGTGTGCTCCGTGTCGTCCTCGAGCAGCTCGACGACGTGCGCCTCCCAGCGATCGACACACAGCCCCGGCCTGGACTTCACCGCCGCCATGCCCGGCGGACAACCTCCGAGGCCGGGCGGCTCGCGGAGGTCCTTGCCGGCATTCGGGCGGACCAGCTCGTGCGGATCGCAGACCTTGCCCTTGCTCTCCCACCGGAACGACTTGTTCGTCTTGCTCACCTGCGTGCCTTCGCGATCACGCACCGCCTTCAGCGCCTTCACGTGCTCGGGCGAGTAGACCGCGCAGCGCTGCGGCAGCTCGTTCACGTGCACCGGGAAGCGGTGATCGTGCATCGCCTCGAACTCGAATTCGAGGCGCTCGCCCGGACCGTTCTGGCAGACCACCTCGCCCGCGCCCTCGGGATGCGGGAGCTTGATGGTGATCGGGATCCGAAAGCGCTCGTTGGCGGGCTCGAACGCGAAGCCGATCTCGGTGCCGCGCGGCCAGTCGGCGAGCGCGGCGCCCGTGACGCGCGTGACCTTGAAGACGCGATCTTCCTTGAGCGCATCGGGCGGGATCACGAGCTGCGTGCCCTCGCCGCGGAAGATGCCCCCCGCGGGACCGATGGTGCCGGCGGCGACCGAGGCGCCGTCGGTGCCGGCCTCCGCCGACGCAAGCGCACCGTCGAGCGGGCCGCTGACGGCTACGCCGTCGGTGCCGCCATCCTGCGCCGATCCCTGAGGACCGACCGCGGTCCGGCTGCAGGCGACGACGGCAACGAGGACGAGGGTGATCGCAACGGCTCGGGCTCGCACGAGCGCGAGCGTCGCACGAGCTACGGGGTGCCGGGGATCGGGAAATTCGGGAGCGGCGCGTCCGCCGGGTCCGGCTTCGGCGCGGCCGGCTTCGGCGCGGCCGGCGCCGCAGGCTCGATCGCCGCCGGCTTCGCGGCGGGCGCCGCAGGCTCGATCGCCGCGGGCTTCGCGCTCGGCTTCGCCGTCTTCGGATCGGGGAGCGGCGGCGGGACCTCGTCGACGCCGATGGCGGTCTCGCTCGGCGCGGGAGAACCGTCGCGGTGCGGCTTGGCGCCAGGCCGTCGCGCGTGGGCCTGCACCCTCGTGGTCGGGCGTGCTCGCGG
>JAYTZB010001151.1:0-3969 GCA_043742085.1 Polyangiaceae bacterium | reverse complement strand
GTCGAAGACCGCGAGGTTGACGAGCTTGCCCGTCTTCGCCGTCGCGATGTGCGCCTCGACGTACCGCAGCTGCGCACGGAGGACGTCGGCGGCCGAGTCCTCACTGGTACCGTCCGCCACGGCGAAGGCGTACTCGCGATACGTCAGCGGTGAAGCGTCGTTGGGGTTCTGCTCGCGCGACGTGAGGAGCTTCACCGCGGGCAGCCCGGGCACGGGCGAGCCGACCGCCGGTGCCGCCGCTCGCTCGGCCGGCTTGTCGACGACGTTCGCGTCGCCGGACGACGCGAAGACCATCGTCTCGTTCTGCTTCTTCTTGGCGTCGACGGTAGCGGTGAGCAGGCCGGACCCCGAGCCCGCGGGCGCCGGCTGCCCATGGCCCGGACGTGGAGGCGCCTTCTTGCCCGAGACGCTCTGCGACGACGACGTCGGTGACGGCGGAAGGTTCGGCGTCGTCGCGTCGTTCGACCCCGAGCTCGGGACCGAGGACATCGCAGGCGGAGGAACGGACGCCGCCTTGACCGGCGCGGGCGGCGCGATCGCAGGCGCCTTCGCCACGCTCGCCGACGACGGCGGGTTCGGCGCCGCGGGAGCGACACCTCCGCGGGCGGCCTCCTTCGTCGGGACCGCCGTGATGGGCATGTCGTCGGGCGCCTTCTTCACGACGAAGCGAACGCGTGCGAGCGGGTCCACCGCGCGGTAGCCCTCCTCGAGCAGCTCGATGGAGAAGCCGCTCATCGGGCCGTCCTCGCCACGCTGCGACCGCGCCGCCTGGAGGGCGCGTTGCCAAGACTCGGCCTCGACACAGAACTTCTGAGTGTCCGTCTTGCCGAGCGACGAGACTTCGACGAGCCAACGCATGCGCGAAAAGACGTTACCATCACCGGACGGCCCGAGGGCATGGCGAATCGTCCGAACGGCCCGGCTCGTCCTGGTGCCCAGGACCCGCCTCTCGCGCCTTCCCGCGGCGCTTGGCGGCTTTCCGCTACTCCGCGCGCAGGCCGTCGGACGGACGCAATCGCGCCGCATAGAGCGCGGGGAAGATCGTCGCCACGAGGCAGATCACGATGGCCACGAAGCCCGTGATGAGGAACTCGGTCGGCCGCACGTTTACCGGAAGCTGCGAGATGAAATAGACCTTCGGATCGAGCGGAAACCGATACGCCGCGAGGCCGAGGCATCCGCCCCACCCGATGATCAGGCCGAGGCCGGTGCCTACCACGCCGATGATGCCCCCCTGGTAGAGGAACACGCGCAGGATGGCGTCGTCGCTCGCGCCGATGGCCTTGAGGAGCGCGATCTCCTTCTTCTTGTCGAGCACCACCATGATGAGCGTCGCAATGACCGTGAAGGCGGCGACCACGATGATCAGGGTGAGCACCACGCTCATCGCGATCTGCTGGATCAACAGCGCCGTGAAGAGGCCGTGGTTGAGCTCGCGCCAGTCCATGGTGTGATAGACGCCGTTGGCGAGGATCTTGTCGACCTCCTTCGCGATGTCGGCGGCGCGCTCGATGTCGTCGACCTTGGCCTCGACGCCCGTGACGCTGTCGCCCTGCTCGTAGAAGGCCTGCGCCTCGTAGAGATCGGTGTAGACGAGCTTCGAGTCGTACTGATCGAACCCCGCCTCGAAGAGCGCGATGACGCGGAACTGCTTCGCGATGGGCGGCCGTGCGCCGCTCGCGCCGAACGTCATGCCGATCTGGGGCGACGTCACCTGAAGGCAGTCACCGAGACCCACGCCGAGACGCTTCGCGAGGGACTTGCCGATGACGACGCCGGGGAGAGCCTTCACCTGGGCGGGGCTGCGGCACGGGTCGGGGTCGACGTTCTCGGGGAGGACGTCCTCGTCGGGGAGCTGGCTCTTGAAGCCGCCGGTCGGCGTCACCGTGCCCGGCGCCATGAGCACCACGGGCGCGGCGCTCGCAGGATCGGACGGCGGACTCTCTCCAGCGAGGTCGGCGATGAGGTCCTTTGTGCTGGTGCCGCCGTTCGAGCCAGCGGCGGCGGTCGTCGCGCTCGTGGCCGGCTGCTGCGCGATCTCGCGCGCTGCGCCGGTGGCGACGAGCGTCGCGAGGTCGGTCGAGCCGGCGTCGAGCGTCGCGTACGCACCGGCACCGGCGTCGAGCGCGGCGTCCTTCGCCTTGTCGTCGGCGATCTGCTTCTCGATGGCATCGAGGAGGCTCAGCTTGCCGCCGTCGCCGGCGACGTCGTAGCTGCCGCTCGTGCCGCTGCCGCCCAGGCCGCCGCCACCTGAAGGGCTCATCGACGGGAACGAGTCGCGCGGCGCCTCCGGCGGCTTCGCGCCCGCCTTGCGCATGCCCTCGAGCGATCCCTCGGTGATGTGATGAGGGAGATCGAGGACCTTCGGCATCAGCTCGGGGTCGACGCCCTTCAAGAGGACGCCCGTGGCCGTGCGGTCGCCGTGCGTGATCATCATCGGATTGATGACGAAGGGCGCGACCGCGGCGACACCCGGCACGGCCTGCACCTTCTTCATCACGTCGCGGTAATCGCGGAAGTGAATCGCGTACTTGAGGACGATCACGTGGGCGTTGACGCCCAGGACCTTCTCGCGGAACTGGTCCTGGAACCCGCCCGTGACGCTCATGACGATGGCCAGCGCGGCGACCCCCAGCGCGACGCCGAGCATGGCGAAGGCCGTCCCCACCGACACGAACGCGCGCTTCTTCGACCCCAGGTATCGAAGCGCTATCTGGACGGGGTAACCCATCGTCTTCACGCGGGGTCTAGCACGTGGACCCGCGGCTTCGTTCCCGATTGTCGAAGCGCGAGCCGACAAGGCTACGGACGGGGCACATGTACGCCCAACCTTGGCGCTTTCCCAACCGCGCCAGACCTCGTAAATCTTGGAGAGCCCCTCTTCGTCGTCTTCCGCG
The DNA here is from genome assembly GCA_043742085.1 of Polyangiaceae bacterium. Taxonomy (GTDB): domain Bacteria; phylum Myxococcota_A; class Polyangia; order Polyangiales; family Polyangiaceae; genus Labilithrix. The sequence goes on along the minus strand of JAYTZB010001151.1, from coordinate 1,072 downwards.
CCTTCATGCCTCCCCCCGACTTCAACGATCGCACCGGACCCAACCAGGTGACGATGGCGGCGCCTCCCGATGCGCAGCCGCATCCGAGCCGCGCGCACAGCGTTCGTTCGACCGTCGATGGCGCAACGATTCCGAACAGCTCCCTCAGCTCGTCGCAGCAACGGGTAAACGACCAGTACATCGGCAAGACGCTCGACGGCCGGTACTTCGTGGAGGCGCTGCTCGGCGAAGGCGGCATGGGTGTCGTCTATCGTGGACGCCACAAGGTCATCGACAAGCGCGTCGCCATCAAGATCCTGCGCGTCGACATGGCCGCCGACGCGGAGATGGTGGAGCGCTTCCTCAACGAGGCCAAGGCCGCGTCGAGCATCGGTAATCCGCACATCGTCGACATCTCCGACTTCGGACGCCTCGACGACGGCGCGACGTTCTTCGTCATGGAGTACCTCGACGGCCAGAGCCTCGCGGATCTCATGACGGGCAGCGGGGTCATCCCGGTCCCGCGACTCGTGCACATTGCGAAACAGATCGCTCGCGGGCTCGCCGCCGCTCACGCGCGCGGCATCGTGCATCGCGATCTCAAGCCCGACAACGTGATGCTGGTCGTCCGCGGCGACGATCGCGACTTCGCAAAGGTCCTCGACTTCGGCATCGCCAAGGTGAACAGCGAGGCGGGACGGCTCACGCGCGCGGGCAGCGTCTTTGGAACCCCGCACTACATGTCGCCGGAGCAGGCGGCCGGCGTCCCGGTCGATCAGCGCACGGACATCTACTCGCTGGGCGTCATCCTCTACGAGATGGCCTCCGGCAAGGTGCCGTTCGATGCCGACAACTTCATGGGGATCCTCACCCAGCACATGTACAAGTCGCCGGCCCCCATCCGTGCGCTCATCCCGCAGCCGCAGGAAGTGCCGCCGGGGCTCGAGGCGATCGTCCTCAAGTGCCTCTCCAAGAAGGTGGAGCTCCGCTACCAGTCGATGGAGGAGGTCGTCGCCGATCTCGAGCGCGCCGAGCGCGGCATGGTGCCCGAGGCCGTGCAGGAGATGATGGGCCGCTCCGGCGGCTTCAACGT
>JAYTZB010001150.1:0-6910 GCA_043742085.1 Polyangiaceae bacterium | reverse complement strand
ACGTGTATGCTCGCGCGAGCTCTCGTCGAGAGCTCGCGTGACCCAATCCCACTTCGAACGGAGCACAGCATGAGCAACGACGAGCAGAAGCCCTGGATGATCACCCTCCTCCTTTGCCTCTTCGCAGGCACCTTTGGCGCCCATCGCTTCTACGTCGGCAAGACGGGCAGCGGCGTCGGCCAGCTCCTGACGCTCGGCGGCTGCGGGATCTGGACGCTCATCGACCTGATCGCGATCCTTACCGGCAAGTTCACCGACGCGCAGGGTCGCCCGCTCCTCAAGCAGTGAGCTGACGGACTAGAAGCCCGGCGGGAGGACGACGTTCTGTAGAGGCTTCGTCGTCGTCGGGCAGCTCGTGGTGTCCGTGACGCCGTTGCGCTCGACGCACTTCTTCACCGGGCCGTCGAGATAGTCGAGGGCGAGGTCGCTGGTTGCGGGCATCCCTGGCGCGAAGGCGCGCTCGGGATGCGCTGAGCCCCACGCACTCTTGATGCGGAAGAACTCCACCTGCGTGCTGGGCAGCAGCGCGGTGTCGAGGAGGGACTGGTCCGCGGCGTTCGTCGGGTCGAGCTTCTGACCGGCCTGGAGCTCGCGCCCGTCGGCGAGCCTGGCCTGCGGCGATCGGCGCCCGCGTAGTAGACCTGCCGCCAGTCTTGCATCGCCTGATCGAGATGACGCTGCACGTTCGGCGAGCCCGGTGACGGCGCATAGGCGACGGCGAAGTCGCGAGGCCGCTGGGTGTCGGTGCCCGTCGGATCCGCAGGCGACGCGAGCGACGTGAACGAACGCGAGACGTCGGCCCCGAACACGCGATCGAGCATGGCGACGACGTCGGCCCCGAGGCCCCACGCGCGGTCGAGCTCCCGACGCACGAGCGCCTTGTCGGCGCGAGCGCCCGGAGCGGAGAGCGGACCGCTCTTCAGCGACGCATTGATGGCCGTGAGCGCCGCGGCTTGCCTCGCCGGCATGTCCATCGTGGCCTCGGCTCCGACGAATGCGCGCTCGGTGGTGAGCCCGTACTTCTTGACGATCCCGTTCGCGGTCTCCCAGTTGCCGCCGGTCGAGAGCGTGGTGGCGGCGCCGCCGGCGACCTGATCGAACCAGTGCCAGTAGGTCCAGTAGGCCGGCGAGACTTCGAAGGCTTCACCAGTAGCTGCAGAATGCATGGATTCGACCCAGGCGACGTGCGCGTAGATCCAGGTGCTGCCGATGGACAGCCGTTCGACGTCGGTCTGAGGCACGCTGATGATGTCGTCCGATCCGCTGGCGACGGGCCCCTGCGCGCTCGTCACGGCGCTGCACCCACCGCCGACGAACGCGAGCGCAACGAAGGCGGCGACGGAGCGAAGCATGGAGACGACCACGGAGATTTTTTGGCTCGAGACACGCGCTCAATCAAGGCCTTCGTGAACGCGCGTCGGCTTGGTATCGAGATCGGCAGCCAAATCTGATCTCCGTCTCGCCTCCGTTCCTTCGTGGCTCCGCGGTCTCTGGTTCTCGTCTCGTTGGTCGTTGGTCAGGCGAAGGTGATGCCCTGTGCGAGGGGGAGGTCCTTCGAGTAGTTGACGGTGTTGGTGGCTCGCCGCATGTAGTTGCGCCAGGCGTCGGAGCCGGATTCGCGGCCGCCGCCGGTCTCTTTTTCGCCGCCGAACGCGCCGCCGATCTCGGCGCCGCTCGGGCCGATGTTCACGTTCGCGATCCCGCAGTCGGAGCCCTCGCTCGAGAGGAAGCGCTCCGCTTCGCGGAGATCGTTCGTGAACATGCACGACGAGAGGCCCTGCGGCACGTCGTTCTGCATGGCGATGGCTTCGTCCATCTCGCGATACGCCATCACGTAGAGGATCGGCGCGAAGGTCTCCTCGCGGACGATCTCTTCTTGCCCCTTCATCGCCACGAGCGCAGGACGAACGTAGTAGCCGTCCTCGCATCCTCCGACCGCGATGCGGCCGCCGCCCGTCACCTGGCCGCCCGCCGTGCGCGCGCGCGCGAGCGCCGACTGCATCGCCTCGTACGACGCCGCGTCGACGAGCGGCCCGACGAGGGTGCCTTCGTTCCGCGGATCGCCGACCTTCACCTGGCCGTACGCGCGCTCGAGGCGTGACATCAGCTCGCCGCGGATGCTCTCGTGCGCGATGAGCCGACGCAGCGACGTGCAGCGCTGCCCGCACGTCCCCACGGCGCTGAAGAGCACGGCGCGCACGGCGAGATCGAGATCGGCCGACGGCGTCACGATCATCGCGTTGTTGCCGCCGAGCTCGAGCAGCGAACGACCGAAGCGCGCGGCGACCCGCGGGGCGATGGCGCGACCCATGCGCGTCGACCCGGTGGCGCTGACGAGCGGCACACGGCGATCCTCGACGAGCAGCTCGCCGACCTTCGCGTCGCCGATGATCACCTCGGAGAGCCCTTCCGGGGCGGGCGTGCCGGACTGCGCGAAGCGCGCGCAGGCTCGGCGGAAGAGCGACTGACACGCGAGGGCGGTGAGCGGCGTCTTCTCCGACGGCTTCCACACCACCGAGTCGCCGCAGACCGCAGCCAGCGCGAAGTTCCATGCCCACACCGCGACCGGAAAGTTGAACGCGCTGATGACGCCGACCGTCCCGAGCGGGTGCCACGTCTCGGCCATGCGATGCCCGGGACGCTCCGACGCGATCGACAGCCCATAGAGCTGTCGCGAGAGACCGCAGGCGAAGTCGCAGATGTCGATCATCTCCTGCACCTCGCCGCGCGCTTCGGGGACGATCTTGCCGGCCTCGATGGTCACGATGGCGGCGAGCGCATCCTTGTTCGCGCGCAGCTCCTCACCGAAGAGGCGAACGAGCTCTCCGCGACGCGGCGCCGGCACCGATCGCCACGCGAGGAACGCGGCGTGGGCGCGAGCGATCGCCCCCTCGACCGCCTTCGCGTCGTGGGTCTTCACGCGCGCCGTGACCGTGCCGTCGATCGGCGACCGGGCGATGAGCTCCCCTCCGCTCGTGGCGGCAAAATCCTGGGGATCGAGGCCCGTGGCTCGTAGCTCGCGCGCGATGTCCATTGCGGGCTCTTAGCCTCATTCATCGCGCTCCGGCAAGGCCGCTGGAAAGCCGTTGGAGACGTGGACAGGCCCGATCGCGACGCTAGAGTGCGCGAGCGCTTCATGAACCGAACCCCTCGCTGCCTCGCGTCTTGCATCGCCACCGGCGTCCTCCTCGCGGCTTGCGGCGGGTCCGGCAGCGACACCATCCCGACCACCTCGGATCCCGTGCCGCCGGGCTCGAGCGGAGCGCCCCCGGCAACCACGGACGTGCCGCCGGTCACCAAGCCGCCGACCAACACGGGCGCGATCGATCTCCGTGCGGACACCAATCGTGACGGCGTGATCAACTTCGACGACGCCGCGCCGGGCAGCGACGACGACGGCGAGGACGCCTGGGATGCGAAGCACGGCGCCGTGTTCCTCGCGAACATCGATGACGACGAAGAGAAGTGTCCGTCGAGCGGCGACGACGTGGATCTGCCCAAGTGCAACGACGCCGCCGACGAGGTCGTCAACGGCGCTGACGACGCCCTCGACCTCGCGCGCCTGAAGACGAAGCCTTGGCCGGGAGCTCCGGACGGCGCGACGGCGACCATCACCACCACGGTGAGCAACCGGGTGCGCCTCTTCAAGATGAAGGGCACGACGTTCGAGGTGCTCGCGGCCGACGGCAAGCTCACCGCCGCCGAGCTCCGCGCGGGTGTCGAGCTCGCCATCGAGGCGAAGGACATCGTGCGCGACACCGCCGTGTGGGACGGCTTCGTCGACATCACGCTCAGCGTCGAAGGTGCCGCGGGCGCGGAAGGCGTGACCGAGACGAGCGACAAGGTCCGCATGCGCGTCGCGCCGTTGCTCACCTCGCACCATCTCTCCGAGGCCATCGGCACCTACGTCACGCAGCTGAACACGGCGAGCAGCCAGGCCACGCGCGCGGATCTCGCGACCGCCGCAACGGCGGCGGGTGTCCCGGCGCCACGTGGGATCTCGGTCCAGGACCAGTGGACGCAGGACTTCTTCGAGCCCGCGTTCATGACGATGCCGGGCCCGAACGGCACGCAGCACTCCATGCGCGTGAACCTCCGCTCCGCGAACGAGTCGAACCCGGGCTCCACGAACAACCCGCTGCGCCTGGCCGGCAAGGTGGTGTTCACGCAGCTCCGCGGAAAGGACGTCGCCGGCGTGCAGCAGTTTGATCCCGCGCGAAACGGCCAGTTCGACACGCTGAACTCGTTCGGCAACTTCGAGACGATCCCGCCGTACACCAACGGCGCCGAGAGCTTCCCGCTCGGCCGCGTGTTGCGCGGAAACATCGCGTCGTACCACCCCGACAACTCGTTCTTGAAGATGATCGAGTCGCAGAAGGTACAGCAGCCGCTCTACATCGACACGTCGTGGCTCGTCGTGGGCCATGTCGACGAGACGCTGTCCTTCATCCGCGCGAGCGCGTCGCCGCGCGGGTGGGTCATGCTCGTCAACGATCCCACCCTCGCGAAGACCATGCTCGAGACGCAGTCGACGGCCGGCAACGGCGCGGTTCCGATGTTCGTCGGCAAGTCGTGGAGCGGCGCGCAGTCGGCGCAGATCACCATCGATCAGGTGCTCGCCGACACCGACGTCATGACCGCCAGCGCCGAGGCGGCAACGCAGATCGACGGACAGATCGCCACCATCAAGGCTGCGACCGGGCTCACGGACGCGGAGATCATCCGCATCCCCTACCTGCACATGCCGTACAGCCAGGGGTCGATCGCGTTCCAGCCCGGCATGGTCAACGGGCTCTACATCGCGCCCGGCCACTTCGTCGCGCCCGATCCGCACGGTCCCGACATCGCGGGTGTCGACCCGTTCAAGGCCATCATGGAGGAGCGGCTCGCGCCGTTCGGCGTGACCGTGCACTGGGCGGAGGACTGGGACCTCTACCACCGCAATCTCGGAGAGGTTCATTGCGGAACGAACTCCACACGGCAGATACCGACGTCGAAGTGGTGGGAGAGCGGCCGATGAAGCACACGACTCGCATGACTCGCATGACTCGCATGACGAAGCCGGCCGTCGCGCTCCTCGCGCTCCTCCTCCTCGGGACCACCGCGTTCGACGCATCGGCGGCGGGGCCGGGCCTCGCCATCGAGGCCTCGGAGCTGCCCACGAAGGCGCGCGCGTCGCTGAAGAGCGACATCGACAAGGCACGCATCGAGACGCCCGACCTGTTCCATCAGGTGCAGGACGTCGCCACTCGCGCCGCCGAGCTCGATGCCGGCTCGCGACGACCGGGTGTGCCGCTCACGATGCACTTCAAGGTGCTGGGACCGCGGGCGCTCATGCCGATGCTCGAGCTGCTGGCGTTCGACGGTCACGCACCGACAGACCTCACGCCGACGGCACGCGCGGCCTTGCGTGTCGGCCTCGTCGAGGCGGTGGGGATCATCCGCGATGCGCGCGCGGTCCCGGTGCTCTCGCGCATCGCGCTGCGCGATCGTGACGTCGACATGACCCGCGCCTCGGCCGATGCCCTGGGGCGCATCGGTACGAACGACGCCTACGACGCGTTGCTCGCCGCACTGGCCAGCGCAGACAGCAACTCGTCCGCGACGACGGGCCCGAGCACGGGCAGCAGCGGGCGCGTTCAGGCGCTGCTCGCCGGCGTCGGATCATCACGCAGGGTCGACGGAGCGACGCTCCTCGCGAAGCGCCTCGACCGCGAGTCCTCCCACCCCGACGCAGCGACCGCCAAGGCGATCGCAAAGGCGCTCGGCACGGCCGGTAACGCGTGGGCGTGGAAGACGCTCGCGAGCCGCGCAGATGAAGCGACGGTCCGCGAGATCGCCGCGCGCGCGCTCGTGAAGGCGTACGTGGCGTATCCGGGCGAGGCGCGAATCGCCGCGATGAACGCGCTGCTCGTGGTGGACGACCCGCACACGAACGCGCTCGTTGCCGCGGCTCGCAGCGGTGCATCCGTCGATGAGGCCAGCGCGCTCGACGCGCTCTCCTCGAGGCTCGCGAAGAACCCGACGCACTGAGCCGCCTGAGCCGCGTGCGCTCGCGTGCGTGGGCTCAGGGCTTGGGCTTGCGGAGGCGCATGATCGTGCCGTCGACGTTGCCCCAGTAGACGAACGTACCGTCCACGGCGATGTCGACCGCAGGCGACGCCGCTGCGCCGAGCTCGGTGAACGTGCACTTGTCGGCCGCGATCGTGCAGCGCTTCACGGCCTTGGCTTGCGTGACGTAGAGCGCGCCGTCGGTGTCGACCACGACGCCGTTGACGCGTCCGGCGCTCAGGCCGCCGGCGGGCACGAGATCGACCAGCGTGTTGGTCGCGACGGTGTACATGCGCAGCGCATCGGCCGTGGACCAGAAGATGCGGGAGCTGTCGGTGACCATGCGGCTCGGCGAGAGCTGCTCGGTGCTGGGCGGTGGAGGGCCATTGAGCGACTTGAACGTGAGGTTGGTCAGCGTCGCGTCGGTGCCCAGCCACCAGCGGCTCCCGCCGATCGCGATCACGTCGATCGGGCTCGGCGTGTAGAACACGTCCTGCACGTCGGTGCACATCGGAAGCGCGCAGCTCGCGAGGTGCCCGGTGTTGACACCGGCGCCGCCGTTCGGGCCGGCGACCGTGTAGTGGAGGCGCCCGCCGGCGATACGAACGCCCGCCACCGGAGCGCCGAGCTCGCTCATCGTCGTGATGCCCGCGTCGTTGGAGGCATCCGCCGCGGCATCGGCGTCGCGCCGGCGCAGCCCGTTGGCGGTTCCCCAGAAGACGACACCGGAGGCCTCGACCGCGATGTTCGAGTCGGCGCGGAGCTCCTCCGGGACGACGCCTGCGACGTCGAGATCGAGCGGCTTCTGCGGAGAAGCGAGGTCGATGCGAAAGACGCTCGGCTTCGCTCCCGCGACGCC
>JAYTZB010001149.1:0-3058 GCA_043742085.1 Polyangiaceae bacterium | reverse complement strand
TCGCATGCCATCGTGCTCCGGCTCGATGGCGCCTCCGCGCGCGACGCAGCGGCTGAGCCGCCTCGCGATCTCGAGGACGAGGCGTACACGGTCGACATCACGTCCGAGAGCGCTGTCCTCCGCGCGCGTCATCCGGCGGGCCTCTTCTATGCGGCGCAGTCGCTCGCGCAGCTTGCGGGCGCGCGTCCGCTGTTCTCCGCGCCGGCTGCCCCGCGCGCGCTTGCTCGCTCGCTGCCGTGCGTGCACATCGACGACGCGCCCGCGCATCGCGTGCGCGCCATGCACCTCGACGTGGCGCGGCACTTCTTCTCGAAGGAGCTCGTCGAGCGCTACGTCGATCTCCTCGCCTTCTATCGTTTCAACGTCTTTCACTGGCACCTCACCGACGATCAGGGCTTTCGCCTGACCATCCGCTCGCATCCCGAGCTCACCCAGATCGGCGCGCGTCGCATCGAGGACGGCCACACGGTGTCCGGCTCGTACACGCAGGAAGACGCGCGCGAGGTGGTGGCCCGCGCGAAGGACTCGTTCGTCACGGTGGTGCCTGAGATCGAGATGCCCGGTCATGCGCGGGCCATCCTCGCTTCGCACCCTGAGCTCTCGTGCACCGGCAAGAAGCAGCCGGTGCCCTCGACCTGGGGGGTCTTCGACGACGTGCTCTGTGCGGGCAACGAAGCGACGTACGCGCTCCTCGACGACGTCCTCCGCGAGACGACCGAGATCTTCCCGTCGCGCCTCGTGCACGTCGGCGGCGACGAGGTCCCGAAGACGCGCTGGGCCGCGTGCTCGAAGTGTCGCGCGCGCATGGCGAAGGAGAAGCTCGACGCCGAGCACCTCCACGGTGCGTTCTTGAAGCGCGTGGGAGCGATGCTGTCGACGCGCGGCCGGCGAATGGTGGCCTGGGACGACGCGCTCGAAGGCGGCGTGCCGGCGGACGCGCTCCTCGTTGCCTGGCAGAGCGAGGATCGCGCGCGGCTGGGCGCGGCGGCCGGATACGACGTGGTGATGGCACCGTCGGACTCGACGTACCTCAACTTCTGGCAGTCGCGCGCCGTGCCTCAGCCCGGCCACGAGGGGTACCTCCCGTGGACCAAGGTGCTGGGCTTCCGGCCGCTCTCGGATCGCCACGTGCTCGGCGGCGAAGGCGCGCTCTGGACCGAGTACGTGAAGACCTCCGACGACCTCGACACGATGCTGCTGCCTCGCCTCGCGGCGCTGTCCGAGGCGCTGTGGAGCGGCAGCGCAGACGCGGCGACGTTCCCGGCGCGGTTCACGGCGCAACGAGCGCTCCTCGATGCGAGCGCGGTGCGCTACTTCGTGGAGCCGCCCGTGGGCCTCCGCGCGAAGAGGGTCTTCGTCGACACCGCGACCCTCGAGCTGGCGCGGCCGGCGCTCCATCCCGACGGCGTCGTTCGGTTCACGCTCGACGGCACCGAGCCGACCGCCACTGCGCCCGTGTACGACGCGCCGATCGTCCTCCGCGCCACCACCACGGCGACGGCGCGTCTCTTCCTCCCGGGCGGCCGAACCAGCGATGTCGTGCGCGGAACGTTCGAGCGCTCGGCGCTCCATCCGCCGATCCACCCGTCGACGGATCCGGCGCTCCTTCGCGAGGGTGTACTCTACAAGTACTTCGAGGGTGACTATCGCGCGCTGCCCGCCTTCGCGAGCCTCACGCCGCTGCGCGCCGGTCGTCTCGGGTCACTGGCCTTCGATCCGTCCTTCCGGAGCGAGCGCTTCGCGGTGGCGTATGACGCCTGGCTGCGCGTGCCGAGAGACGGCGTCGTTCGCTTCGTCGCGCACGCGGACGACGGTGTGCTCCTCGAGGTCGACGGCGTGCGGGTGCTGGCCGACGACGGTGAGCACGCCGCGCGCGATGCCGAGGGCGAGATCGCGCTCGAGAGCGGACCGCACACCATCCGCCTCCTCTACTTCCAGGGCAGCGGCGGCAAGGAGCTGTCTCTCCAGTGCGAGGGACCGGAGCTGCCGCTCGGACGCTGCGTGCTCGTCAGCCCTTGACCGCTATTTACGGCGTGAACACGATGAAGAGTCGGCCTTCCGGCGTCGTCTGCTGCGTGCTCGACACGGCGACGCCGAGGCCCGGCGCAACCACGCGGCTGATGGCATAGCGCGCGGAGAGATCTGCGCGAAGGCCCGCCTGATCGTCGAACGTCTCGTGGCCGCCGGCGCGGAGATCGGCGGCCCACGCTCCGCTCGCGTAGCCGAGGCCGACGTAGAGGCCCGGCCGCAGGATGGTCGAGACGTCGTACGCGCCGAAGCCGAGCTCGCCGTGGAAGCCGAGGCGGCGACCGAAGCGCAGGTCGATGTCGGGGAGCACGTTGGTGGTGGGCGAGCCGTCGGTGTTGCTCGCCCAGCGCTGGAACGCGAGCGCGCCCACCCGTGAGCCGAAGTACTCCGAGTCCCATCCGATGTTGGCGCGGCCGGCGGGGAGCAGCCGTGACGGCGGTATGACGTCGTTGGTGGCCGAGCACGGCACGTCGGAGCAACGCGTGCGCGTGAAGCCGCGGTACTCGCCGCCGCCGCCACCTCCGATCGAGAAGCCTTCGGGCTCGATGTCGAGCGCCGCCTCCTCTGCGAACGGAGGCTGGAGGACGCCGGCGTTGCCGGGCTCGTCTTCGGGAGGACGCGGCGCGCGGTCATCGGTGTAGACGCGCACGTGACCGCCTACGCCGCCATAGTTCGCGCGCGCGGAAGGGCCGCACGTCCATTGCCCGACGCTCGAGCCCGCATAGCCCTCGGCCTCCACCTGCGTCGGTCCGGCGACCGCGACGCGCGACACCGCAGAGAGCATCAGGCCTCCGAGGCCCAGCACGAGCCACCGTCTTCTCGTCATGGACCGCAGCCATGAGCAAGGCTGATGCCTCGTCGCGATCCTGAATAAAGCGCGCTCGATTACGTCGGTCCGACGACGAACCATGATCGTGACTGCCCGGGACCGTGGCCGACGATTCACACGTGGCGCCCACAGGTCACACGCTACGCTCGACGCCACGGCATGGCTCTCGTGAGGCTCACCCGCCAGAGTGCGATGATCGCG
>JAYTZB010001148.1:0-2440 GCA_043742085.1 Polyangiaceae bacterium | reverse complement strand
GCATCGGCATGGAGGCTGTCGGTGCCGTCGATGTCGTTCGAGAAGTAGACGGACTCGATGCGGCGCTCCTTGAGATGCGCGAGCAGCGCGTCCAGCGCGGCCCCCGGATCGCGGAGGACCTCCTCGGCCCAGAACTGGCGCACGCCGAGCGTGCTCTCCCAGTGCTGGCGATCGCGACGCGACGCGCGCGTGCCGACCTGCACGAGACGGCCGTCGCGACCGAGCAGCTCGTTGGCGTGCCACGACCAGGTCGCGAAGCAGTACTTGATGCCGAGCCGCTCCTCGAGGAGATCGGTGTGCGCGTCGGGCTGCACGATGCCCCAGCGATCCTTGCGCGCGCGAGAGAGCGCCGAGGCGACGGGCCAGGCCGTGGAGTGGTCGCCGCCCAGCACGATGGGGGCGATGCGCGGGTTCAGCGCGAACACGAGATCGAGCGCGCGCTCCGCGATGGAGAGCGGCGACACGGGAAGGCGGCGGCGGACGTCGGGCGCGACGTTCGGGTAGATCGCCGCACGCGAGGCCTCTTTTTGCGGCTCCGCGAGCATGTCGTCGTGGAGGAGCTGCGGCACCACGAACACGTCGCCGATGTCGACCACGCCGAGGGACGCCGCACGCGTCGGCCAGTCGGGCACCTCCTCGAGCAGCCGCGTGCGGATCGCCTGCGGGCCCAGGTTCGCGCCGCGACGGAACCCCGCGCCGACGTCGGATGGGATGCCGAGGACGAACGCGCGCGCGCTCGGGATGCCGGCGAGCGCGGCGCGGAACCGATCGTCGACCTCCGCGTCGGTCTTCGCGCCGTAGAGCTGCCGCTGGAGGGCGAGCTGCGCGTCACGTCCGGTCGACACGAGGTACAGGCCGCCGGCGGCAGGCCTGAGGAGGAGAGCGAGCTCTTCGAGCGGCGTCACGGCGAGAAAGGTACCATGGCGCGCGATGATGGCCCTGGCGCTCGAACGCGTGACGAAGGCGTTCGGCACGCGCACCGTGATCCGCGAGACCTCGCTGGAGATCGCGAAGGGCGAGCGCCTCGCGCTCATCGGCCCGAGCGGCTGTGGAAAGTCGACGCTGCTGCGGATGATCCTCGGCCTGGTCGTGCCCGACAGCGGAGTCGTGCGGGTCGGCGACGTCACGGTCACCGAGGCGACGGCGCGCTCGGTGCGGCGCCGTGTCGGATACGTGATCCAGGACGGCGGGCTTTTTCCGCACCTCACGGCCGAAGAGAACGTCACGCTGGTGTCGCGCCTCAACGGCAACGGCGCGCGCGCTGGTGCGAACCGCCACGACGGCGACCCGACGAAGCTGCGCGCGCGCGTGAAGGAGCTCGCCGAGCTCGCACGTCTGCCGGAGGCGCTCCTCGCGCGGTATCCGCTCGCCCTCTCCGGCGGCGAGCGCCAGCGCGTCGGTCTGATGCGTGCGCTCATGCTCGATCCCGACGTGCTGCTCCTCGACGAGCCGCTGGGCGCGCTCGATCCCATCGTCCGCGCCCGCCTCCAGGAGGACCTCCGCGACGCGTTCCGGAAGCTCGAGAAATGCGTGCTCATCGTCACTCACGACATGGCCGAGGCCGCGTATCTCGCCGACGCCATCTGCGTGATGCGCGATGGCCAGGTGCTCCAGCGCGGCACGATGAAGGACCTCGTCGACGCGCCGGCGCATCCCTTCGTCGCGGAGTTCGTGGGCGCACAGCGCACGCTCGCGGCGGCGCTGCGATGAAGCGCCTGGCGCTACTGCTGGCGATGATCGTCGTGCTGCTCGCGCGGACGGCGGCGGCGTCGGCGTCGGCGTCGGCGTCGGATGGCAAGCCCATGCGCGTGGGCTCCAAGCGCTTCGTCGAGTCGTACATCCTCGCCGAGCTGGTGGCGCAGCTGGTGCGGGCCGAGGGCGCGGCGGCCGAGCACGATCAGGGCCTCGGCGGCACGGCGGTGGTGTTCCGGGCGATCGAGGACGGGTCGATCGACGTGTACCCCGAGTACACGGGCACGCTCGCCGAGACGGCGGTGAAGAGCGGACCGGCGGATCTCGATGCGCTGCGGGCCGCGCTGCTCCCGAAAGGCCTCGCGGTGTCGGACCCGCTGGGCTTCGAGAACACCTATGCGCTCGCGGTGAACCGCAACGTCGCGAAGAGGCTCTCGCTCGCGAAGGTATCGGATCTGCTCGCGCATCCCGAGCTGCGGATGGCGCTGAGCCACGAGTTCGTGGGGCGGCAGGACGGATGGCCGGGCCTCTCGCGGCGCTACGGCTTCCGCTTCGCGGAGCCGCCGAAGGCCATCGATCATGCGCTCGCCTACGAGGCCATCGCCCGCGGCGATACCGACATCGTCGACGTCTACACCACGGACGCGAAGATCGCGCGCTTCGACCTCGTGGTGCTCGAGGATGATCGCCGCTTCTTCCCGCCGTACGACGCGGTGCTCGTCTATCGCGCCGACCTCGTGACGCGTGT
>JAYTZB010001147.1:0-2949 GCA_043742085.1 Polyangiaceae bacterium | reverse complement strand
GAGATCCTCCCCGCCGATCGCGGCGCCGAGGTCCGCGCGCTCGCAGACGGCGGCCGCATCGTGGCGGCCGTCGGACATCCGTCGTCGGACGACGGCGCGCTCGGTGCAGCCGATGTCTCGGTCGCGATGACGGCCGCCGGTGCTGCGCCCGGTGAGTGGGGTGTCGCGCTCGCATCCGACGACGTTCGCGACGCGGCGCTCGCGCTGACCGTGCCTCGCGCGTGTCGCGAGCGCGCGAAGACCGCGACGCTGGTGGCCGCCGCTGCACAGGGCATTTCTCTCCTCGGCATCGCCTTCGGGGCAGCTCCGCCCGCCCTCGCGCCGATCGCCGCCGTGCTCGCGGCCGCGTTTGCGCTGGCGGTGGTACGCGAGCCGACCACGCTGACGCCCGCGCGCTGACCGCGCGCTCGATGCCGATAGCCGGGCCCGCAACACGCGGCCGGTACGGTCGAGCTTTACGCCAGGCCGCCGTATCCTAAGGGTTTTCCGTAGTGTCGACCAAGGTCACCTTACACTGTAGGTGCTTCGCCGATGGGGCCTGGGTGGCCCCAACCGTCCCGGGCGGTCGCTGGCGTTCCGCAAAAACACCCGTTCGGACGGGTCCGATCCCGCGTCTCTGCTCCCCAAATATGGTGTCCTCGGCTCGCGCGGCTCGATATCCTTCTCGTGAGCCTTCCAGGCTCGCTTGAGTGTTCGGGTTTCTCCCCATCGGGCACCCCGTCGGGCATCTGGCCGTCGGAGCGCCTCGGAGTCAGGAGTCGTCCGTGGGGACGGACGGTGAGTGCGCGTGGCCGACCTGGTGAAGTCCTCCAAAGCCGGTGATGAGCAGGGCCCCGCCGCCAGGGTAGGGGTCGTCATCAAAGGGAAGTGGACCGTCGAAGGCCTTCTGGGCGTCGGCGGCATGGCCGCGGTGTACGCGGCGTCTCACCGCAACGGTCAGCGCGCGGCCCTCAAGATCCTCCACACCGACTTCGCGCGCGAGAAATCCATCTGCGAGCGGTTCCTCCGCGAGGCCTACGTCTCGAACAAGGTCAATCACTCGGCGACCGTCCAGGTCCTCGACGACGACATGACCGAGCAGGGTGAGCCGTTCCTCATCATGGAGCTGCTCCTCGGCGAGACCGTCCGCGACGCCTGGAAGAAGTGCGGCCGCACGATGCCCATCGGCCGCGTGCTCCAGATCTGCGAGCGCGTCGTCGACTGCCTCGCGTCGTGTCACGCGATCAACGTCATCCACCGCGATCTCAAGCCCGCGAACATCTTCATCACCAACGAAGGCGAGATCAAGGTGCTCGACTTCGGCGTCGCGCAGATGCGTGATGCCACCTCGGAGCGCACCGCGACCGGCACCGCGCTCGGAACGCCGGCGTACATGTCGCCCGAGCAGGCGATGGGTCTCGTCGATCAGCTCGACGGCCGCGCCGACCTCTTCTCCGTCGGCGCGATGATGCACGCGCTCATCACGGGTCATCGCATCAACAACGGCCGGACCGAGCAGGAAGCGCTCGTCATGGCCGCGACGAAGCCGGTGCCGTCCGTCGCTCGTCTCGCGCCGCACCTGCCCATCGAGCTGATCAAGGTCATCGACAAGGCGCTCGCGTGGGACCGCCGCAATCGCTTCCAGGATGCGCGCGAGATGCAGCGCGGCCTGATGGACCTCATGCCGTCGGAGAACGTCGACGCGCTCGAGGCTCTCCCGCCGCCCCGGCCACACGAGGTGGTCGCGAACCTCCCGGCCGCGCCCGCGCCGCTTCCGAAGATCAACCAGCAGCAAGCCGCGCCGGCAGCGCAGCCTGCGCCTGCGCCTGCGCCCGCGATGCAAGCGCAGGCCCCGCAACAGCAGCAGCAGCAACAGCAGCCGATGGGCAAGCCGTCGCTCGCCGGCATGGCGGCCGTGAATCTCTCGTCGATGGGCGGTCCGTCGATGGTGCCGACGCACCAGCAGCTCTCGCAGGCGACAGCGGGGCTCCAGCAGCCCGCGTACGATCCGATGGTCGGCTACCAGCCGCTCAACCAGACGCCGCAGACGCCCCAGGCGCACTCGCTCCACCCGGTCGGCCTCGAGATCCCGGACTCCGATCCGCGCGTCCAGGCGCTCCGCGATCTGATGAAGCACTTCGATCGCGTGCTGCCGAGCGTCCGTCAGTTCGGCTGGCAACATCCCGCGACCGATCGCACGCTCCGCACCGCGCACGAGGCGATCACCGAAGCGTTGAAGCAGCAGCCAGGGCTCGTCCAGTGGGCGATCCGCCCCTACTCGTTCATGACGCTCGGACACACCTGCTGGGAGCCGGGCGCGCCCTTCGACTCGATCCCCTACAACCTCTTCGCGTGCGGCATCCGCACGCTCGGCATCGAGCCGGGCGTCACCGCCGACGAGCTCCGCGAGATCTTCGCGCTGTTCCTCCTCGACCCCGGTCGCGATCTCCCTCCCGAAGACGATCTGGCGGCCGCCTTCTGGGAGAAGGCGCTCCCGCACGTCACCTACCAGGTCGTCGACGCGTTCGCCGAGGGCGACGCGGCCGAGCGCGAGGCGTTCTACGGCGAGGCCGATCAGATCGAGGACCTCGCCGAGCGCGCCGCGCAGAACCAGATGAACCGCATCGAGGCGAAGGCGATGGCGCTCTCGACCGACGACCAGGCGCTCAACAAGCAGCGCGATCGCTCCCCGTTCGCGCTCGACGAGCCGATGCGCGGCGCGCTCCTTCCACAGCTCGACATCCCGCGCGAGGTCTGGAGCGAGCGCTACGTCGACGCGCTCGTCGAGGGCTACCTCGATTCGGCCGCCAATCGCGATGCGCCGCTCGTGCTGGCCTCGCTCCGCAAGTCCTCTGCCGACCTCGCGGTGGCGGGGCGGATCGGCGTCGCCGTGCAGCTCAGTCAGGCGGTCATCGAACGCTTGCGCCAGCGCGTCCAGGGACCGGACAACCAGGGCAAGCTCGCCGCCGC
>JAYTZB010001146.1:0-2530 GCA_043742085.1 Polyangiaceae bacterium | reverse complement strand
CCCGGTGGCTTCGTTCGTGTGAGCGACGATCGCAACGATCAGGGCGAGGACCTCGACGCGGCTGCGCTCCGCGAGCTCGAGGAGGAGACAGGCCTCTCGAAGGAGACCGCCGGGCAGTTCTTCCTCGAGCAGGTAAAGACGTTCGGCAGGCCAGGCCGCGATCCGCGCATGCGCGTCATCAGCGTCGCGTACTACGCGCTCGTGCCCTCCACGATGGTGCCGCTCATCCGCGCCGGCGGCGACGTCTCGCAGACGCGATGGTTCAGCGTCGCGGAGCTCGGCGAGAGCGGCCGGGACGGTGCGCTCGCCTTCGATCACGCCGAGATCCTCGAGGCCACGCTCGATCGCGCGCGCGCCGATCTCGATCGCAGCACGATCGCATTCGAGCTCGTGGCCGAGACGTTCACCATCCAGGAGCTGCGCGCGGTCCACGAGGCGATCCGCGGCGAGCCGCTCGACCCCGGAAACTTCCGCAAGAAATTCCTGCGGATGATCGAGGACGGGCACATCGAAGTGGCGCGCGGAAAGCGCGCGACCGCGTCGAAGCCCGCGAGCGTGTACCGCTTCGCGCGCAAGCCCGTTTGACGACACCGAACACGTCTGTCATGGTGTGAACCGATGGTGATGCAGTCCTACGTCCAGACGAACCCGTGCCCGTGCACGAAGACCGAGGATCTCTCCTCGCGCTTCGGCCGTTGCCCGATCGTCGCCGACGTCTCGGACCGCAAAACCTAGGGCTCGCCAGCCTTCTTTTCCCGGACCCCCGGACGCTGGCAAGAACGCCGCGTCAGAGAGTGGGTCCGGTGGAGAACGGTCATGGCTGGGTTTGAAGCAGCGGGGCTCGAAGCCTCCGCGAGACGACGACGACTGAAACGACAGGTCGCTCACGAGGCGCGCGCGAGCGTTGCCATCGAGGAGCGACCCGAA
Source organism: Polyangiaceae bacterium (assembly GCA_043742085.1). GTDB lineage: Bacteria > Myxococcota_A > Polyangia > Polyangiales > Polyangiaceae > Labilithrix. The sequence continues at coordinate 1,603 of JAYTZB010001146.1, read as the reverse complement.
TGCGCGAGCGGCACATTCTCGAAGGACGCGGGCACCGGCGATTCTGCCGGCTCGTCGCCGCGTATGACGCGCGAGCTCGTCCAGCTCGCGTGGCCCATCGCGGCGGCGATGCTCGGCGAGACCGCCATCGGTCTCGTCGACACGAAGCTCGTCGGCGGGCTCGGCCCGGGAGCGCTGGGAGGCGTCGGCATCGCGACGACGCTCATGTTCCTCGGCTATTCGGTGGTGTTCGGCATCATGCGCGGGGTCAAGGTCCGGACCTCGCACGCCATCGGCGAAGGCCGATTGCTCGACGGCTACGTCTACGCGCGATCCGGCGTGCTCATGGGCGCGGTCATCGGCGTTGCCATCATGCTCGCCTGCCGCGACGTGAGCGGCGTCCTACGGGCGCTCGGCACCGATCCCACCATCGTGCCGTTCGCGCGAGATTTTCTCGCGGCGGTCACGCTCGGCGCGCCTTCGACGTGCGCGCTCGCCGCGCTGATCCAGCATCGCCAGGCGATCGGTGACTCGCGCACGCCCATGGTGATCGGCATCGCGGGCAACGTCTTCAACGGAGTCTTCGCATGGAGCCTCATCTACGGTCACCTCGGGCTTCCTGCCCTCGGCGTCCGTGGCGGCGGCTGGGCCACCGCGACGACGGAGACCCTCGAGCTCGCGGTCATGGCCGTGATGCTGGTGCGCTCCGAACGTCGTGCGCGCGCTCTGGCGGGCGCGGAGGAGACATCGCGCACGCTCGGCTTTCGCCGCGCGACGCGGGACGTCGCCGAGCTCGGCGTTCCCACCGGCCTCCAGTTCGGTGCGGAGATGCTCGCGTTCACGACGATGACGGCCATCCTCGGCTCCATCGGCAAGGACGAGATCGCTTCGCACCAGATCGCGCTCGCGGTCATCCGCGTGTCGTTCCTTCCCGGCGTCGCCGTATCGGAGGCGGGCAGCGTCCTCATCGGTCAGGCCCTCGGCAGGAGGCGACTCGACGAGGCCGATGCCGTGCTGAAGAGCGCATTGAAGATCGCGGTCGGCTTCATGGCCTTCTGCGGGCTCCTCTTCGCGCTGGGCGGCGGCCTCCTCGCGGAGTTCTTCTCGACGGATCCGGCGGTGGTCACCATCGCGCGGCGGCTCCTCTTCGTCGCGGCCATCTTCCAGGTGCTCGATGCCGTTGGCATCGTGTTCCGGGGAGCGCTCCGCGCGGCGAAGGACGTCCGCGTGGCGGCGATCATCGGCATCGGCGCGATCTGGCTGTGCGTGCCGACGGGCGCGTACTTCCTCGGCAAGCTCTACGGCCTCGGCGCGGTGGGCGGCTGGATCGGCTTCGTCGGCGAGACCACCGTCGCCGCGGTCCTCTACTACTTCCGCTGGACCCGAGGCGCGTGGCGCAAGCACTACGCGCCCCGTTAGCCGATTCACCGCGGGAAAATAGGGAAAGCCCGCATGGTCGGGGAACCATGCGGGCTTCGGTTTTCGGCTCACGTGGAGGGAGGGAGGAGGACTGTGAACCTCCACGCTCGCCGAAGTCTGTAGGGGCCGATCAGGCCTGCGTGCCGTTGCGGCGGCGGCGCGCCGCGACGGTGATGCCGAGAGCGAGGAGGCCGATGCCGGCCCA
>JAYTZB010001145.1:0-3254 GCA_043742085.1 Polyangiaceae bacterium | reverse complement strand
CCAGCCGACAGCGTGACCACCGTGAACACGAGCTTCAGCGCGAAGGCGAACCATGGCAGGTCGGGATCGCTGAACGCCCGCAGGATGGTGGGCACGCCGAGGCCGAGATAGTCACTCGTGCCGACGAGCCTCCACAGCACGACGACCGCGATGCCGCCCGCGAACATGCGGATCGGGAGCCGAGGGATCTTCTTCTCGAGGAGCGCCTTCGTCCGGTGCGTGAGCTCCACGAACGCGATGGTCACGAGCGCCATGGCGACGCCCATCACGGCCAGCTTGCCGAAGACCAGCGGCGTGAGCTCCACGTGCGCGATGGCGGGGTAGACCGCGTGCACCACGCCGAGACGGATCGTGACGTAGTTGCCCACCACCGATGCGAGGAGCGCCGGAAGGAGCGCATCGTACTCGACGAAGCCGACGGCGAAGACCTCGAGGCCGAAGACGGCGCCCGCGATGGGCGTGCCGAAGACCGAGCCGAAGCCGCCGGCGACGCCCGCCGCGAGCAGCTGGCGCCGCGTATCCTTGCTCACGGCGAACCGGTGCGAGATGGCATCCGCGATGCTCGCGCCCATCTGGACGGCGGTGCCTTCGCGGCCTGCGCTGCCTCCGAAGACGTGCGTGAGGACGGTTCCCACGAGGACCATCGGCGCCATGCGCAAGGGGAGCTGGGCCGAGCTCTCGTGCATCGTGTCGATGACGAGGTTGTTCCCGCCCTTGATCGATTTCCCCCACCGCTCGTAGACGAGCCCGATGACGAGCCCCGCCGCGGGCAGCGCGTACACGATCGACTCGTGCGAGACCCGGAACGCGGTGGCGCGCTCGAGGAGGAGCAGGAACACGGCGGAGGCGATTCCGCAGGCAACGCCGACCGTCGCGCCGAGCCACGTCCACTGCACGAGCGCGCTCGCGTGTCGCTTCATTCGCGTCGGCGGGCTCTCGGCGGGCTCCTCCGCCATCAGCACGGAGGTTCTCAGGTCCCATCGCAGGGGTCAAACGAACGCACTTTGACATTCGCCGCGCGCGGGCTAATTTCACGCGCTGGAGGGGGGACCCTGGCCCCGGTCGCCCTGGAATTCGAGGCGAACGAGACCTTCGGCAGCAAGAGCTCGCCGTGAAGCCACGAGGCTCGATTGTCCTTCGCTCACATCTTCCTCTCGGTCTTCGCCGTCATCTTCATCGCGGAGCTGCCGGACAAGACCGCGGTCGCCGCGCTCGTGCTGGCCACGCGCCACAAGGCGCTGCCGGTGTTCCTGGGCACTGCGCTCGCGCTCACCGTGCAGAGCGTGGTGGCAGTGGCCGCGGGCGGGCTCCTCTCCTTGCTGCCGGCGCGCCCGGTGCACATCGGCGCGGGGCTCCTGTTCCTCGTCTCGGCGGTGGTGATGTGGCGGCGCAAGTCCGACGACGATGACAAGGACGACGCCGACGGAACGAAGCATCATCGGCACCCGCCGACGTTCTGGCGCTCGTTCGGCACGGTGTTCGGGGTGGTCTTCATCGCCGAGTGGGGCGACCTCACGCAGCTCGGCACGGCAGCGCTCGCGGCGCGCTACCAGAGCCCGTTCGCGGTGTTTGCCGGCGCCACGTTCGCCTTGTGGTGCGTGGCCGCCATCGCGGTGTTCATCGGCAACCGCGCGGGCAAGCTGCTCGACCCCGAGGTCACGAAGCGCATTGCTGCTATCATCTTCGCGCTGCTCGGCATCGCGCTGCTGCTCGGTTTTCTCTGACGTCGCCGAGATCCGCCGTCAGACGCGGGTTTCGGGCGCCAGAACGCACTCCGGCGCTTCCGGCGGACAGACCTGGATGGTGCTGTGCTCGATCGCGAACTCCTTATGGAGGCGCGCGGCGACCTCGCCGAGCAGCGTCGGCGTGCAGGCATCGTTGGGCATGACGAGGTGCGCGGTCAGGGCCACGTCGGTGGTGCTCATCGACCACACATGGAGGTCGTGCACCTCGATGACGCCCGGCACCGAGCCGAGGTACGCGCGTACCGCGGTGACGTCCACGTGCTCGGGTACGCCCTGCACCGCGAGGTGGAGCGAGCTCTTGAGGAGCGACCACGTCGCCGCGAGGATGAAGAGCGACAGCGCGATGCTCACGATGGGATCGAGCCACCACCACGACGTCGCCAGCATCACGGCGCCGGCAATGGCGACCCCGAGGGAGAGCGCAGCGTCGGACGCCAGGTGCAGGAAGGCGCTTCGCACGTTGATGTCGTTCTTGCGGTCCTTGATGAACAGGAGCGCCGACGCGCCGTTCACCACGACCCCGGCCAGCGCGACACAGATCACGGTGGTGCTCGACACGGAGTCCGGGCTCGCGAGCCGGCGGGCGGACTCCCATGCGATGCCGCCCACGACGAAGAGCAGCACGACGGAGTTCGCCACCGACGCGAGGATCGTCGAGCCGCGCAGGCCGTACGTTCGCTGCGCCGATGGCGCGCGCCGCGCGAGGATCATCGCGCCCCACGCGAGGCCGAGACCGAGCACGTCGCTCAGGTTGTGGCCGGCGTCCGCGAGCAACGCCATGGAGTGCGAGAGGATGCCGTAGACCGCCTCGACCACCACGAAGCCGAGATTCAGCGCGATGCCGATGGCGAACGCGCGACCGCTGGAGGGAGCCGCGTGCGCGTGCGCGTGTCCTCCGCCTCGGTGGGCGTGCCCAGGAGCGGCGTGCGAGTGGTCGTGAGCCATGGATCCCCCACGAGCCTACGCCTAAGTACCGACCGTTCACTCTTCGTGATGAGCGTATTTGCGCGGCTCGAAGTCTCGCCACACCATGGCGACGGCGCGCGGCGTCACGGGAAGCGACGTCTCGACCCGCAGCGGCTGTCCGACCGTGATCCAGGGCGCCTTCGCGACGTAGCGCGAGCAGGTGCCGTCGATCTCGGCGGCGGGTCGCTCGTTCGCGGGTGCGCAGCGGAACGAGAGTGTCCGGGTCTCGCCTGCCGCCGAGCGCGCGGTTGCCTCGAGCGTCTTCGCATTCAGCGCGAACGGCCCGTCCTTGTCCTCGACGAAGACGTCGAGCTCGTTTCCGTCCTTCACGACGGCCGCGGCGCACGCCCACAACCCGGGCGACCACGCATCAGCTTCGATGGTGGATCGCCGCACGATCAGCCAGGTCCCGCATCGACGCCACCCTCGGCGGCGCCGCCCTCCGTGCCCGCGTCCGCTGCGGCGTCACCACCAGGGATTGGCGTCGCGGTGCAGGTTGCGGCGTCGTAGGTCTTGTCGGCGAAATCGCCAGGAAAGATGCGC
>JAYTZB010001144.1:0-2931 GCA_043742085.1 Polyangiaceae bacterium | reverse complement strand
CGGATTCACGGGGGCGGCATTCGCCTGCGCGGTGGTCCCCTTCCCGTTCGCGAGATGCGCGGTGACGTGGGCGGCGCCCTCGACGATGTCGAGGGTCTGCGTGGTCTTCCAGGCGACGGGCGGGATCGGCGTGAGCGACGCGGCCTTCTTGCCGATGTCGAGCGTGCCCTTGCGATCGCGGACGACGAGCACGTCGTCGGTGGGCAGCGCGCGGGGGATGGTGACGCGGACGGGGCGCTTGAAGCTGCGCGGATCACCCATCTCGCCGGTGGCGACCGCGTAGGCGAGCGTCTCGGCGGAGGCGATGGCCACGTTCTTCGGCATCGTCACGCTCGGCTCGAGGTCGTGCGTGCGTGCGCTGATGCCGGCGGGCGCCGGCGGATAGAGCTCGCCGGACATCACGCGCGCATCGGGCTCGATGAGACGAGCGCCGGTGGCGATGAGATCGGTGAGCGCGCCGCTGCCGGCGAGCACCTCGAGCATCTGCCGCGACGGAATGGCGACGAGGAACTCGACGCGCGCCGGGACGCGCTTCGACTTGAGGAGCGCCGCCGCCGCGAAGAGATCGCGGAGCGTCGCACCGGTGTCGCCGCCGAGAAGTACCTGCGAAACAGGCTTTCCGTTGAGGTCGCGCACGGAGCGGACCGCGCCGGTCTCGTCCATGTAGAGAGGATCGACGGCGCCGAGATCGACGTTGAGGACCTCGTCGCACGGCGCACCGGCGTCGGGCACGAGCGCGCGATGGGCCTTCGACCGGCGCTGATCGCGGAGGAACACCTCGGTGCGCTCGTCGCTCACGAAGAGCGCGCCGGCGGCGCCGAGCTGCGGCGCGAGACCGGCGAGCACGGCGCGCTCCGATACCGAGAGGAGACGCGCGGACGGTCCGGCGAACTCGATGACGACGGGCGCCTGGTGCTGCACCTCGATGCGCGAGACCGCTTCACCGAGGCCGCGTCGCACGAGCTCGAGAGCAACGTCACGCGCGCAGACGAACGGGCGCGTGCGTCCTGAGAGGAGGACCTGCACGCTGCGCGGCGGCCGCATCCAGATCGAGCCCTGCGCGAGCGCTTGCCCGAGCATGCCCGGCGACACGACGATGGTGAGCATCCCGATGCCGCCGACGCTCGCGAGGCGCGGCTCGTCGGTGACGCAGAGCCGCGCGGGGCTCGCGAAGCGCTCGAGGTGCACGGGCGCGGGGAAGCCGACGCCGGGACGTCCGATGACGATGCCGTGCGCGAGCACTTCGGCGGCGGCCGCCTGCATCTCCTCGCTGTGGTGTCGGGACGCGGTGCCTGTGACCGCGTGCGCGTCGTAGATGATCGCCACCTCGGCGGAGGTCTTCTTCAGTCCGGCTTCTCGTGCTTCTGCGACCGCGCGCAAGGGCGCGCGACACAGCACGATCTGGTCGACCTTGACCTGAACCACGTCTCCCGAGAGCGTCGGGTCTGCACATCGCCCGGCCAGAATCTTCTGGGCCATCGTGCGGGGCGGATCCCCTGCTCGTGCGCGCATCGTGGCGGGACCTTAAACGGTCGTGACCGGCTCGGTCAAGCAGGGTCACGAGAGAGATAGCGCTCAGATTTCCGCCGTGTACCGTCGTTTGATCGGCAGCGTTGTTGACGGCTGGATCGCAAGGCCTTTAAGGTTGTTTCATGTTCAAAGAGGCGCTCCAGGAGCTGGTCGAGGGGACCGAGGGTGGGCTGGCGGGCCTGCTGATGGACTCGAGCGGCATCGCCCTCGAGAGCTACGCGAAGGACGATTCGCCCTTCGACATCAACACGATCGGCATCGAATTCAGCGTGGTGATCGGCTCGATCAAGCGCGCTTCCGAGATGCTGGAGGCCGGGGCGGCCAACGAGATCGCGGTCGGGACCGACCGGCTCGTGACCATCATCCGGACCCTCGGGGACACGTATTTCCTGGCTCTGGCGATGAAGCCGGACGGAAATTTCGGAAAAGGCCGGTACCTGATGAGGACCGCCGCCCCCAAGCTCATCGCGGAGCTCGCCTGAGCAAGGCGTCGGGCAAGAAGCGCGTTTCGACGCAGATTCTGGTGCTTTCGGGGCCGAATCTGCAGCTCCTGGGCACCCGGGAGCCCGCGATTTACGGCAAAGAGACGCTCGCGGACATCCACGGGCGCCTCCAGGACCGGGCGCGGGAGCTCGGCGTGGCCGTCGAGGCCTTCCAGTCGAACCACGAGGGCGCCCTGCTCGACCGGATCGGCGCGGCCCGGGGGACCTTTGACGGCCTCCTTCTCAACGGCGGCGCGCTGACCCACACGTCGCTCGCCCTTTTCGACGCCATCAAGGCGGTCGGTTTGCCCTGCGTCGAGGTGCATCTGTCGAATCCGGAGGCGCGCGAGGCCTACCGGCACGAATCGAAGGTCGCGGGCGCCTGCCTCGGCAAGGTGAGCGGGTTCGGAGGCGACAGCTACCTCCTGGCGCTCGAGGGCCTCGTGCGCTGGCTCGGTCGTCGCGCGAGCGGGTGATTCGCCGCGCCCGCGTAGCCCGTTTCGCGGCGGAAGGCTCTTTTCGCGGCGGAAGGCTCTTTGCGTGGGCGAACAGCCCGACTAGCTTCCGCCCTTGAAATGACCGTCGATATCGACAAGCTGCGCGCGCTCCTCGAGCTCCTCACGGAGCAGAACGTCGCCGAGTTCGAGCACGAGTCCGAAGGCGTCCGTGTCCACGTGGTGAGGTCGCACGCCGCTCCGGCTGGCGGCTACTCCTATGCACCCCCGATGCACTTCGCGGCGGGCCCGGGCGCGGCCGGCGCGGCGGGAGGAGGTGGCGGCGGAGGCGGCGCAGCCACCGCGGACGCGGAGCCCACCGACGTGATCGACGTGACGAGCCCGTTCGTCGGGACGTTCTATCGCTCGCCCACCCCGGACGCGCCGTCGTTCGTCGAGGTGGGGTCGGTGATCCGTCCCGGCCA
>JAYTZB010001143.1:0-4297 GCA_043742085.1 Polyangiaceae bacterium | reverse complement strand
CGCGGCGAGCGCCTTCAGGCGTTCGTGACCGACGCGCCGTTCGTCGATTTGGGGTCGATCGCGCAGTACCTCGCCGCGAATGCGCAGTGGCTACGGTCGCGCGGGCTCTCGTCATGGGCGCATCCGACGGCGACCTTGAACGCAGCCATCGACGGCTCGGTGGTGGGCGCCGGCAGCGTCGTCGATGCGGCGGTGCTGGCGAGCGTCGTGTGGCCCGGCGCTCACGTGCATTCTGCATGCAAAAACGCCGTGGTCACGCCGCTCGCCGTCTCCACGGCGCGCTAGCGCACGCGATTCGCTGCTCGCTACTCGACGTACTGCTCGACCGGCGCAGCGCCGCCGACGATGGCGACCGTACCCTTCACCGGGAGCGCGATCATACGCGCGTTGCGGCGCGGTGCCTTGAGCGCGATCTCCTTCGTCTCGGTCGCGCTCACGCGAAACACGTGGGACGCACCTGCGGCATCGTCACCGGTGATCAGCGCCGCGTCCGGCGCGAGCGTGAAGGCCTCGGCGCGCACGAGCGGGAGTGAGCCAGGCCATACCGCAGGCGTGCACATCGTGCCGCAGGCAAGGTCCAGCACGCGCGCCGGAGCCGCGCCCCCGATGTCGGCCGTGGAGCCGACGCCTCCCGCAACGAGCACGTGCGAAGCATCCAGCGTCGTCGCCCCGCAGCCCTTCACGCCATCGGTTGGATACGCGAGCGCGGCCCCTTGCGGCGAGCCCGGCGCGAGCACCTCGGCGCCGGGCGCTGGCGCGCTGGCGGCGGCGCCAGCCACGTTGCCTCCGACGATCACGACGCCGCGTCCGTCGACCCACGTGGCGCACGCGCCCTCGCGAGGGACCGCCAGCGTCGCGAAGGCGACCGCGCCGTCCTTCGTGATGGTCAGGACGCGCTGACTGGGGCCGCCGCTCGTGCGCGTGCCGCCGATGACGTACGCGGAGCCGTCGGGCGCGATGACCGTCGTGCCGCCTGCCACCTCGGCGAAGGTCCCGCCCGCCGGCGCCGCGAGGTCCGCCGTCGCGGCCGTCGAGAGGTCGATGGTGGTCGCGCCTTCTGCGTCGATGGCGATGGCGGCGGTGCCGAACGTCACGAGGGATCGCGCGGGCCGCGGGAACGCGGGGATCCCGGTGAGAGCCTGCAGGAGCAGGAGATCGTAGACGAGGACCTGCGTGCCGCTCGCCGCCACGATGTAGCGCGCGTTGGTGACGCCGAGCCGCGGGGCGTCGAGCACGGCGCCTCCACGAGGCATGCGCGCGAGCTCACCGAGCCGCTGCACGAACACCTCGAGCGGGGTGTTCTCGAGCGCACCGAACTGCACGTAGAGCGTCTCACCCCGCAGCAGCTGCTTGCCCGTGGCGTCCATCGCCCGCACGCGGATGGCGCCCACGTCCGTCCGCGCCTTGTCACCGAGCGGGAGAGTGTCCGCCGGCAGCGTGGCGCGCGCGATCTCCTGCGCGTTTCCGGCGAGGTCGAGCGCGTCGACCACCAGCGTCGTCGGGGCGGGGAAGCGACCGAGCGCATCGGTCTCGTCGCCCGTCGTGAGCGTGAACGTCGCGGTCGGTGTCGAGCTGCACGCTGCGAGCGCAACAAGTGTCAACGCCGGCCAGAGCGAGCAGTGACGGCGCCGGCGCATGCGTTCCGATTAGCACGAAGGTCCGGCAAAGGTCCGTGAAACCGCCGCAAAGTTGGCCGCTCCAACCCATGAGCGATAGCCCGGAAGGAGTCGATCCGCCGCGGTTGAGCAACGAGGCCAACGATGATGGAGCAGGGCAGCGTGAGAAACCTCGAACAGATCCAGGAGAGTGACGGTGACCGCACACCTCGCGGTGTCACCATCCTGCTCGTCGCCCTCGGCGGCGCGTGCATCGTTTTCGCCGGCCTCGCGATCGGCGGGCGGCGCTCTGCGCCGACCGTCGCCAAGGTCGACCCGCTCGGCGAGCTCGTGACGCAGCAAGCGAGGATCGGTCAAGGCGGTGCAGCGGCGCCCAAGGCGACCGACCTCAGCACGCACGACGTCACGTTCCCCGGCATCCTCAGCGACGAAGGCTCGCCGACCACTGCGCTCGCCGCGGTCAAGGGCGGCTCGCCGAAGCCGCCGACCACCGGCGCAGCCGCTCCGACGGCCGCGCTCGGCAACGTCCCGCCGTCGGCCGCGCTCGGCACGCCGCTCGTACCGGTCGCGCCGGCCGCGCCCAGCGATCCCGGCGGCTCGATCGTGCTGAACGTGCACGGCGCCGATCCCGCTGCCCCGTCAGGCGCCGATCGTCTCCCCGTGACGTCGCTGCCTGCGCAGAACATGCTCGGCGCGTCGCCGGTCGTGACGCGCCCGCGCGACTCGCTGACGCGCGCCGCGAGCGACGCCGTCGAGAGCGCTGCGAGCGGCGCCGCCGCCGCACCTGCGGGCAAGGAAGGCGGCTACCAGCTGCAGGTGAGCAGCTTCCGTACGCAAGGTGAAGCCGACACGTTCTCGGGTCAGCTCCGCGCGCGTGGGCACAAGGCCTACGTCGTCGAGGCGCACGTTCCCGGGCGCGGCACCTGGTATCGCGTGAGGATCGGTCCCTTCACGAGCCAGCACGCCGCAGCCTCCTATCGCTCGGGGTTCGAGGGTCGCGAGCACGTCGTGCCGTTCATCGTGCCGCCCACGACCAAGTGAGCTCGCGCGCCCCCGTCACGCGGCGTGCACCCTCGAGGGTCATGTGCCAGACTTGCTGTGACGGATGCAGAGCGCGCTGAGCCTTTCGGACACCCCGCTCTGGGCGGTGGCGCTCGTCTTCGCCGGCTTCGCGCCGTTCTGCGCTCGTGCTTGGGGACAATTTCTCGAGCGTCGAGTACGCGAGCGCTCCGCGCGCCGACTGGCTACGTTTGCAGAGAAGGTCAGAGCCGGGGCCGCCGCGTCTTGACCTCCGGCTGCAACGCTCCAAGACAACGTCTCGCAGATCGCTTTCGCCCCGACTCCGTCCTGTCCTGAGGAGACCACCACGATGGCACGTCTAATCGGCTTGATCGGGAACCGCGCGGACCTTGCCGCGCGTGTCCTCGCCTCCGAGTCAGAGGCGCTCCAGGTTACGTCGCACGTCTCGTCCGGCAAGACCGCGGCTCCCGCGCTCGGCTGGGGCATCGGCTTCTACCAGGGCGGTGAGGTGCTCATGCGCCGCCGTCCCATCGACGATCACGCGACGGTCGACGTCGCGAAGGTCGCGGGCGACGTCCGGGCGGATGTGCTGGTGGGTCATGTCCGGAACGCGACCGTCGGCTCGCTCCGCACCGAGAACACGCACCCGTTCCGCTACCGGCAATGGCTCTTCGCGCAGACCGGCACGCTCCCCTCGTTCGAGGCCATCCGCGATCGGCTCCTCGGGAGCGTCCCGGAGTTCCTCCGTTCGTCGATCCGCGGCGAGAGCGACGCGGAGATCCTCTTCTACGTGTTCCTCTCCTTCCTCCACGACGCCGGGCGCCTGAACGACGGCATCAGCGACCCGTCGCACGTCCGCGATGCGCTGCGGTCCTGCGTGGCGGTGGTCGATGGTCTCGCGGCGGAGGTCGGCGGCACGCCGAGCCAGGTCAACGTCGTGGTCTCGAACGGCGAGAACATCTTCGCGCTGCATCGCGGCGCGCAGATGGGGTACCGCCAGTTCTCCGGCAAGAGCGACGCCGAGATGCTCATCGGCGACGACCTCAACCTGCGTCGCAAGACCCCCGAGCTCGACCAGATGCACTTCGTGCTGCTCGCCAGCGACTTCGACGACGAGTGGTCGCTCGCCGCGTCGAGTCCCACGGGTCAGTCGCGCTGGAAGGTGGTCCCGGAACGTGCGATCGTGACCCTCGAGCGTGGCAAGGATCCGCACATCGAGACCATCTAGGCCGCTCGCGCTCGCGTTCTTGCGCGCGTGCGCGGGGCTCCTGGTCGGGTGTGCCGGCAGCGGTGCGCTCGAGACGGCGACGTCGATGCCGAACGCACCGCGCCGTCCCGACGGCGTCGTGCTCGACACGCCGCCCGCGCTTCCGTCCGCGGCCGATCGCGCCAGCGCTTCGGGGATCGTCGCGCTGCGTGAGCCGCTCGCGGACAAGGACGTCGAGGACGTGGTGCGCGCCTACGTGCGCGCGTTCGAGCGCGAGGACATCGATGCGCTGGTGCAGCTCCTCGCGCAGGACGCCTCGCCGCTGGGACGTGCGGGAACGAAGACGCAGCTCGTCGATCTGTGGCGCACGAAGATGAAGAACTTCGAGTACCAGAAGCTCGCGGGTGTCGAGGTCGCACGCGTCGCGCAGATCGAGAAGCACGACTACGACGCC
>JAYTZB010001142.1:0-1625 GCA_043742085.1 Polyangiaceae bacterium | reverse complement strand
AGAAGCTGGCCGAGGTCATCCTCGAAGAATGAGGATGAACGACCAGCATGGGGAGGATGCCACCGCCGAATCAAGGTTCGGTCGCCGCCGACTCCGCCGCGCCGCGGTCCATGCCGGCGCGCTCAGAGCACCCGCGCCCGCCCCCTCTCGATTTCTTCCCGTGCCCACGTCTGCGCAATCAGACGCGCCCGACTATCGCCGTTCGTTAGCTCACGCACAGGGGCACGCGTCCACCTACGGGCGAGTAGGGTGTTGCTTCACCCAGAGCTCGAGGCGTCCGCCGCCGCAAAGCTCTTGCCGTATGCGGGCAAAGTCTTCCGGCATGTCGCCTCCGAAGCCGCAGTAGGTGACGACGCGTGCGCCGACTCGGGCCCTCGAAAAGAGAAGCTCTGTAGCATCGATGTCCCTCGAAAATCGCTGCGCGCTGAGCTCGACGGTGCTGTCGAGGCGATCCAGACCCTGACAGAGGTTTTCTCCGAACGGATTGAAGAGATAAAATCCGTCGATCGCCGCAGCGTCTTGCTCCTCGATCGTGCCGCCATCGAACGTGGGCGATACGCCGATCTTTGCTGCCGCCTCCCGAGCTATGTCGACGAGGTGGGGACGGTGCTCGATTCCATGCGCGTGCGCGTTTACCGCCGCTGCCGCGACGATGCAGAACTTGCCGACGCCCGAACCGATGTCGAGGAGCTTGGCGCCGGCGCGGCTGTTCGCGAGCAGGGTGGCCGCGCGGACGCCCACCTCGACCGGCGTCCAATAGACGGTCGATCGAGCCCGCGCCGGTGGCGGAAACACCTCGTCGAAAACGCGGTCCGCGACGAGTGCGCCCGTTCGGAGGGCACGAGCAATCCTCCAGTAGTCCCGCGCGGACTCGTCCGATTCGCTCCTCGATCGTGGGCGGCCTTCCGGAATTCGGCTGCGAGGGGCACGACCACTCGGACAGATACCGTTCAGGAGATCGATGCGCAAAGGCGGCTCCGCAGCCCGTCGTGCTCGCGTGTCAACGCAGCGGGCATCCGGTCACCGAATCTGCTGAGGAAGGCTTGGCTCTGCTCGAGCTCCGCGAGCCACGATTGGGGGTCGACGCTGAACAGCGCGGCGAGCGTGTTCGCGTCCAAGTCGAGGCCGTTCGCATCGAACCCGCTCTCCGCAGGGACATTGCCAATCGGCGTCACACGGGCTGCAACACGGCCGGCGATCCGGTCGACGACCCACTTCAGGACGCGGACGTTCTCTCCGAAGCCCGGCCAAAGCAAGGTGCCGGCTTCGTCCGCGCGAAACCAGTTCACGTGGAAGATCTTCGGCGGCGCGACGAGTCTCCTGCCCATCGAGAGCCAGTGACCGAAGTAATCGGCCATGTTGTAACCGCAGAAGGGGAGCATCGCCATCGGGTCGTTGCGCGGAACGCCGGTCTTCCCGGTCGCTGCTGCGGTCGTCTCCGAGACGAGCGTCGCGCCCATGTAGACTCCGTGCGCCCAGTCGCGCGCCTCGTAGACCAAGGGGGCGAGCCGCGCGCGCCGGCCACCGAAGAGGATGGCCGAGATCGGAACGCCGCGCGGATCATCGAAGCCCGCACCCACGCTCGGACACTGCTTTGCCGCTACCGTGAATCGCGCGTTCGGGTG
>JAYTZB010001141.1:0-2637 GCA_043742085.1 Polyangiaceae bacterium | reverse complement strand
GTCGGGGTGGTCACCACCACCTTGGGGAGGACCTCCTTCACGAAGCGATCGCGCACTTCGCGCGCGCGCGCTTCGTCGTCGCGCGCGGGGACCGCGACGCCGACGATGAGGCACGCCTTGTCCCACGCGGGATACGCCGCCCAGGCCGCTGCATACGATTCGCGTGAGAGGATGGTCGCGGTCTTCGCGTAGAGCGGATCGACATCCACGATCGCGATCCGTTTCGGGACCGAGGGCGGCGCCGGCGGCGGCGGCGCGTTCACGCGGCCGAGGCGAAGGCGTCCCAGCACCGCGCCCGGCGAGATGGTGGCCGGCGCGACGAACGGGGGCGACGGATCCGCCGGAGCCGGAGCCGGCGGCGGCGCGACCGCGACCACCGGCGCTGCCGGCAGCGTCCACGGGAACGCGGCCGGCGCATCGTGATGCAGATCCACCTCGAACGCTTCGACCCACGGCATCGCCCACGACTCGAAGCTCTTCGAGCACGCGCCCTCGACGGTGTTGTCGTCGACGTGCGTCACGAAGCCCGCGACGATCGCATGATGCGATTTGCCGTAACGGAAGCCCACGAGGCCCGGCACCGTGAGGAAGCGCACGCGCGTCCAGTTCGGCGCGTCCGGCAGCGGGACCACGATGCTGTTCTGCTTGTCGGTCTTCGGACCCAGCGGCGCGATGCGCAGCTGCTCGAGCGCGGCCGAATGGAGGTCGCCGCCGTCGCCGCCCTCCGCGGGCTTGCCGTCGTCCCGCGGCGGAGGCGAAGGCGCGACCGGCTTCGAGGGCGTCGCGCTCTGGACCGCGGACGACGAGCACCCGGCGCTGCCCAGCGCCAGCGCCAGCGCGCCGACGCACGCTCCCCCACGAATAGGCCCACGGCCGAGCTCGAAAACCTTCACCATCGTTAGTGTTCGACGAAACGCCAACCTTGGCCATTCGATTCGGTATTCTCGCCACGTTGGACGCCATCGCCGCACCCCAGGGCCCGCGCACCACCCGCGCCACCCTCACCCTGCTGCGCGAATCGCTGAGATCGGTCGTCCAGGGCAAGGACGACGTCATCGATCTGCTCCTGGTCGGGCTGCTCGGCGCCGGTCACGTGCTCGTCGAGGACGTCCCGGGCGTGGGCAAGACCACCCTCGCCAAGGCCCTCGCGCGCGCTCTCGACGTCACCTTCACGCGCGTCCAGTTCACGCCCGACCTCCTGCCGACCGACATCCTCGGCTCGCAGGTCTTGAACCCGCAGAACGGCACGTTCGCGTTCCACAAGGGACCGATCTTCACCAACGTCCTCCTCGCCGACGAGATCAACCGCGCGTCGCCGCGCACGCAGTCGGCGCTCCTCGAGGCGATGAACGAAGCGCAGGTCAGCATCGACGGCACGACGCACATGCTGCCGTCGCCGTTCTTCGTGGTCGCCACGCAGAACCCGTCCGACTACCAGGGCACGTATCCGCTGCCCGAGGCGCAGCTCGATCGCTTCCTCCTCCGCATCGGCGTCGGCTATCCGTCGCCGGAGGCCGAGCTCGCCATGCTCTTCGCGCGGCAGTCCGCCGATCCGCTGGCGAAGGTCACGGCGGTCTGTGATCGCGACACCATCGTGCGTATCCAGCGCGAGGTGCGCGAGATCGAGATGAAGGACGCCGTCGCGCAGTATCTCCTCGCGATCGTCCAGCGAACACGGCAGACCGCGCCGCTCGAGCTCGGCATCAGCCCGCGCGGCGCGCTCGCCTTCTTCCGCGCCGCGCAGGCACGCGCGCTCCTCCAGGGGCGGACCTACGTCAGCCCCGACGACGTCCATGCCCTCGCGGCGCCCGTGCTCGCCCATCGCGTGCAGCTCACCACACAGGCGCGGTACGGCGGCGTGACCGCCGAAGCGGCGCTCGCCGATGTCGTGCGCGACGTGCCCGTCCCGACGTGACTCTCGACGAGCCTCTCGACACAACGCCGCAGCGCCACGGGCCCGCGGCGTTGCTACGCTCGCTGCACCATGCCGAAGAGCACGTTGTTCGCGTACGCCCAGGGCAGTGACCTCGAGAAGGTCGCAGAGGTGGTCGAGACCCGGCTCGATGCGCTCGTCGCCGAGCGGAAGTGGGTCCTCGCCGATGTCTGGGTCGTCAACCAGCACGAGCCACCGCACTGGGACCTCGGCCTCAACCTCACGCTGCCCGCGGCCGGGAAATCGCGGCCGAAGGGCTGGGTCGAGGACCTCGCCGCCATCGCCACCCTCCTCGGCAAGCTCCACGGCGAGACCAAGCGCACCTTCGTGATGGGCATCGCCGATGCCAAGGGCGGCACCAAGGACGTGTTCGCCGTCGATTCGACGACCCCCGACCTCGCGAAGCTCCGTGGCGCGTTCGAAGGAGCGGTAACCTGACCTGGTCGGATGAAGATCGACTTCGCGCGGCTGAATCACATCCTCATCCCGAAGGGGAAAGAGGAGCGTGATCGCTTTCGCGAGTCGCGCCTCGGCCGGGTCCTCATTCCGACGGTCGGGCTCTTCTGGGGCTCGCTCACCGACGAAGGCCGTTCGCTCCTGGTCGTGACGTTCCTCGTCGGCGCGGTGAGCGTCGATGTCCGCAACACCACGGGCTACGTCTTCTTCTCGCTGCTGGTGGGGCTGCTCATCGGGTCGCTCGCCGC
>JAYTZB010001140.1:0-4607 GCA_043742085.1 Polyangiaceae bacterium | reverse complement strand
GGACGCCTCTTCCTCCCGGCGGGCAAGAGCCGCGTGGCCTTCGTCGACATTCGCGACATCGCCGAGCTCGCGGCGCTGGTATTCGACGATCCGAGCCCGCACCGGAATCAGGCCTACGAGTGCACGGGGCCCGAGGCGTTCTCCTTCGAGGAGACGGCGCGTCTGATGACCGACGTCATTCGCCGTCCCATCCGCTATGAGTCAGCGTCGATCGCGGGCTATGTCCGTCATCTCCATCTGCGCGGCCTACCGCTCGCGCAGATCGCGGTCCAGACGGTGCTGCACGTGGGCCTCCGCTTCGGGCAGACGGCGAAGATCGATCCGACGCTCGAGCGCCTCCTGGGTCGCCGCCCGCGCACGCTGGCGACCTACGTCCGCGAGAGCGCCGAGCTCTGGGCCCCGCCCCAAAAGGTGGACGCCATCTCGAATCTCCCCCCGTGGCGCCCCCCGACCCCGACCCTCGCCTAGACGAAGAGACGCGGAGCCACGACCCTCGAACGCCTTCGCGACACGCAGCCTGTTACCCTTGGGGAACGCGCCCAACCTCGGGCCGAGATCGGCGGCCAAATCTGCCCTCCCTCTCGCCTCCGTCTCTTCGTGACTCCGCGGTCTCCGGTTCTCGGGTGTCTAGACGATGAGCGAGGCGTGGGGGTTGGCGCCGAAGGGGGTGCCGGGGACCTTGAGAGCGGCGGCGGCCGCGGCCCAGAAGCCCGGGACGCCCGGCGTGCCCGTGGCGAAGCGGGACTGGGACGTGACACCGTAGCTGAGGCCTTGCTTCACGTTCTTGCCGAGCAGGACCGCGACCGTGCCGTCGCCGTGATCGCCGCTCGGGAGGCGCACCAGCTCGCCCGAGATGGCCACCACCACGTTGCGACCGGGCGTGTTCAGCATGCGGTCCAGGAACGTCTTGATGGGGGCGATTCTGTTGGCGGCGCCGCCGAAGATGCCCTGGCCGAGCATCTTCTGCCGCGAGTACGAGCCGTTCAGCGATCCGTTCGAGACCTGGTGGAAGTCCCACGATGCCAGACCGAAGTCGGTGATGTTCACGACGTTCGTGCCGGCCGCGCGGATCATGAGCTCGGCGCCGGCGAGCATCGACGCATACGAGTCGGTCGTCGTTTTGCCGCCGAGGTTGTACGCCGCGTTGAGCTCGGCGAGCGTGACCGGCGGCGGCGCGGCCTTGTTCAGCGAGGCGACCGCGGAGTCATACGCATCGGTCAGCGGCGTGAGCCGTCCCGGGTTGGTGGTGATCTCGCGCTTCGACATCTCCTCGGAGGCCGCGAGCGAAGCGGCAGCAAGCCCGCGGTTCGGCGCGTTCGGATCGGGCGTGTCGGAGCCGGCCGCCTTGATGGCGTCGGCGAGGTTCACGATGCGCTGGATGGGCACGCCCATGAACGCGGGCTGGGCCTGGTAGGCCGGCGGCCGATCGCCGAAGTAGACCGCCTTGAACGCCGAGTCGCCGCCCATGTAATACGCGAGCTGCGTGAGGTAACAGTTGCCGCCGTTGCGGATGATGGCGTGCTCGCCACCCGAGTTGAGGTTCTGCGGCGTCGTGTGGAGCGCGTTGCCGTGCTTGAGGCCGATGGCTGCCCAGTGATCGTGTGCGAAGGTCGGCTTGCCGGCGGCGTCGAAGGCGAACTGCCCGAACGTGCTCGCGTCGGTGTAGACGTCGCTCGTCCCGAGACGCTTGATGTTGGTGCTGGTGACGCCGAACGTCCCGGCCGTGAGGTACTGGTTCGCGTTGCCGGCGAAGAGCGCGTTGAGCCCGCCGTTGAAGAAGATGTGGACGAAGTGCGACGGCTCACCCGCCGCCATCGCATCGGGAACGAGCGGCCCGAGGATGCGCGCGCCGGCCGCGGCGCCGCCCGCAGCAGCTATGGCCTTGAGGAGTCCGCGTCGAGAGAGCTTGGGCTGATGGATCATGGCGGGATCTCAGAAGGTGAGGAACTGGCTGGACGAGAGGATCGACGCGCAGACGTACGTCCAGCGGCGGCGCACGTCGGGCTCGCTCGCGAGCTTCGTCGTCGCGAGCGTGGTGCAGGCGGCGATCTCCTCGGGGGCGGCGGTCTTGCTCCAGGCCTTGCGCATGAGCGTGGTGCACATGGTCGTCGCCGTCTCGGTGGTGGGCGCGGCGGCGAAGTCGGCGGCGGTCTTCGTGTACTGCAGACATCCGTCGAACGAGATGTCGAAGATGGCGTTGAGCGAGACGCCCGAGTGCTGCGCCTCGGCGAACCAGCGCTCCGGCGCCTCGTCGAACGACCCGCCGGCGGCGGCGAGGCTCGCGGGCACGAGCCCGAGCACGCGCTGGTACTCGCCCTGCATCACCGCGAACGGCTTGAGACGCGCGCGGTTGACGCCGACGTTCTCGTTGATGCGCGTCGACTCGAGCTTGGACCCGTCGAAGAGGACGTACGAGCGGCCGTCGGGCTTCACCGTGCACTCGAGCGCGCCGGGAGCGGTGTTGGGATCGTCGGGGTTCGCGCCGTTGTTCGCGCCGTCGCCGGCGCCGGGCACGTTGCCGCGTCCGCTGAGCGCGTCGGGCGAGCCGTCGCCGCACGCCGCAGCGCTTGCGCCGAGGACGCCGAGCGTCGCGAGGAGACCGAGGTGACGAGCGAGCGAGAGCTTCACGGGATTCTCCTCTTCACTTCACGCAGAACGAGGGGTCCTTCGCCACGGCGGCGACGGCGGACTGGATGGTCTTGGTGGTGGTGAGCGCGTCGACGCAGGCGTCGAACACCTTCGACTCGCACTGGTTCTCGCTGCGACCGTAGAGAAACTGGAACACGTTCCGGCACTGCGCGAACTTCCACGGGTCGGATGCGACGAGCGTCTGGACGAGGACCTTGTCGTCGGTGATGGTCTTGCCGAGGAGCTGCTGCGAGCCGGCGGTCGCGGCGGTGAACTTCGGCGGGTCGCTGCCGACCACCTTCAGGGGGAGGAGCCGGGCGAACTTGTCGAGCGCATACCAGTCGTCGAAGTGGCAGCTCTTGCACGCGGCTGCGGAGCGCCCGCTCGCGGTGCGATCGTCACCGGGGTTGCCCACCGACGGCGTGAGCGTGAGTCCCGTCGTGTTGGAGAGGATGCGGAACGACGCGGAGAGCATGTAGCCGTTCGGCTCGTTACCGGCGTAGCGCTTCATCCACGCGGCGGAGCGGAAGTACCCGAGGCCGTTGGCGTCGGCGGAGACGTCCATCGACTTCCCGTCGCTCGCAGCGGTCACCGAGTAACCGCCGACGAAGAGCTCGGACCACGGCTTCTGCTGCGAGACCACGTACTTCGCGAGGTAGTAGACGGGATCCTCGGCGGGGGTCGCGGCCGGGCCGCCATTGAACTGCGAGTTGATGAAGCGCGCGTAGCGATCGGCGAACTCCGGCGACGCGAGCATGCCGTCGATCGCCTTCTGCGGATCGGGGTTGGCGACGAGCGCGGCGTCGGCGCTCTTGCCCTCGAGCGCGATGGCGATGCGGATGGCGCATCGTTCGCTGGCCTCGGCCTGATCGCCAGCGCTGCCCTCGGCATGCGCACCGCGGATGATCGGCGTGTTGGTCGCGAGCGCCGCGCCGGCGGCGAGCGCCGGAAGTGCGAGAGCGAGGAGAGTGATGCGCAAGCCCCTGCGCATGGGTCCGTGGCTCCGGGAGAGCATGACGATGGCTAACGCAACCCGCGTGCCGCTGCCGACCCGTACCTACATCACCGCCTTTGTGCCGCTTCAACGGACCGCCGAGCGGGATCACGCGACGTTCGTCTGGATCGAAAGCAGCCCACCGCGTCCGGCGCGCGAGACGCGTTCGCGATGCTCCGCGAAGCATTTCGTTGCCTCGATCGTGGGCTCGCGAGCGCTCGCGACGTGGATCGCGCGAGCGCCACACGCAGGGGACTGCCCCCGACCACTCTCGTCGCAGGGCTGTACGGCCCTGCGCCGGCGCACGAACCCCCAGAGCGCATCGCCCCGACGACGGGCCCGGCGCACGCGAGGAGGACGACCGCGACGTCGACCGCATTGCGTGCATGATGCACGTTGAAGGTGGCGGCCTGAGCTCGCGCGCCGTCGGTGCGCTGCCGCCGCCGCGGCAAAGGCGTTCGCGAGCAACGGTCGTCGCGCGTGGGACGCGACGGGCCCGCCCCCCGCCACCCAGGCGGAGCCGGTGTCGACGTAGGCGACGAACCCGTCCTCGTCGAAGAAGTAGCGATAGCCAGGGGCGAGCAGCTGGAACGATGTGACGTCGAAGCCGTGGACACGAAGGAGCGCGAGCGCTCGGCTGCGGTCATCCCTGCGCAGGTCGGGGATCGGCCGCCAAAGCCATGCTCTCCGCGACAGATGTTGCGCGCCGCAACGTTCGCCCGATCGCAAGCGCTCACGGGCCGGAGACGCAGCGCGATGCGTTGTCGAAGCCCGAGGGCCCGTTGACTCCGGCGCCATTGGCGAAGTTCACGGTCCAGCGAAGATTCGAGCTGAATACGCGCTCGTTGAGGAGGCCGAGCGACGGCGCCGATGCCGGCGAGGTGCGCGTCTCGTCGACGATGCTGGCGAGCTCCTTGAACGTTGGGAGGCGCATGGTGCGCGGCGGCGTGCCGATCGACAGCGCCTTGCAGCGCGTGTCGGCAGC
>JAYTZB010001139.1:0-7276 GCA_043742085.1 Polyangiaceae bacterium | reverse complement strand
TTGAGATCCTCGGCGATCCGCCAGCCGCGATAGACGGCGCTCATCATGAGGATCGGGATCTTGCCGTACTTGTCGCTGTCCTTGAGTCGCTTCGCGATGTCGAAGCCGTGGAGCTCGGGGAGCATGGCGTCGAGCAGGATGAGATCGGGCGACTCCTCCTTCACGAGACGCAGTGCGACGAGCCCGCGGTCGGCTTCGATGACCTGATGGCCCTTCTCGATCAGCAGACGACGAACGAGCTTGCGGATGTCCTCTTCGTCGTCGACGACGAGGATCTTCTTCCCGCTACCGGAGCCAGGAGCGGGCCCTCCCATGCCGGCTGCGCTGCGCATCTCGGGTGAGAGAATCTCCACCTTCGAGACGTCCTCATCGAGCGGCTCGAGATCTTCGGCCTCGATGACGGCCTCGTCGCCCGCTTCCTGGATCTGCTCGTCGATGACGACGGACGGGGCACCCGGTGCAACGCTCTCCCGCTCTCGCTTGGAGACGCCGCCGCCGGCTTGCATGTGGACGTCGGCGGTGCCGCTGGCGCCGGCGGCGACACCGAGCCGCTCGAGCGCCTCGGCGGGGGCTTGCGGTCCGGCGTAGTGCGCGCGCCCTGCCTCCTTCGCGTCGTAGGCGTCACGGATGGTGCGCTCGAGCGTGGTGGTGATCGCGACGTAGGGATAGACGCGGCGACCCGTGACGAACTCGAGCTCGTCGATGACGCGCTTGTCACGAGGGTTGGCCATCGCGAGGAACAGTCGGTCGTCGCGCGCGAGGACCGGCAGGATGCGGCTCGACTCGGCGACCTCGCGCGGTACGAGTTCGAGATGCTCGATGGCGATGGCGATCTGGTTGAGATCGAGACCCGGCACGCCGAGCTGCTCGGAGAGCGCGCGGAGGACGTCGGTCTCCGACACGGCGCCGCTGGCCGCGATGCGCGACGCCAGGGGCACGCCGTCGTGCGCGGTCTTCTGGTTCTCGAGCTGCTTGTCGAGCTCGTCCTGCGAGATCAGCTTGCGCTTGAGGAGAATGCGCCCGATCTGCTTCTTCTCCTCGGTCATCGAAGTTCCCCAGCGTACCTGGGTTCGATCGCCGGCGCCAAACGCCGTGCGAGTCGGAAGAATGGACGCTCACGCGTCATTCGCCCGCTTCCATGCGCGCGAGCGCCGCCGCCTTGAACGTGCTCCACGTGCCCGCGCGGATCGCGGCACGAGCCCCTCCGACGAGCTCGCCGTACCAGTGCAGGTTGTGGACGCTGAGCAGGCGCAGCACGGTCATCTCCCCAGCGAGGTACAGGTGGCGCAAGTACGCGCGCGAGTAGCCGCCGCGACAGCACGGGCACGAGCACTCCGCGTCGATGGGTCGCTTGTCGTCCCGCCACTGCGCCTGCTTGACGACGACGCGTCCGAAGCGCGTCAGCGCCTGACCGTTGCGGGCGTTGCGGGTTGGAAGCACGCAGTCGAACATGTCGATGCCGGCGTCGATGGCCTCGAGGAGATCGCGCGGCGTGCCGACGCCCATCAGGTAGCGCGGGCGATCCGGATCGACGACGTGAGCCATCTCGTGGAGCGTCTCGTACATCTTCGGAATGGGCTCGCCAACGGAGAAGCCGCCCAGCGCGAGCCCGTCGAAGCACCGACCGTCGACCTCCAGCGCCGCGAGCTCCTCGGCGTGACGACGCCGCAGATCGGGAAAGCATGCACCCTGCACGATCCCGAACAGAGCTTGTCGCTCGGGGCGCGGCGCCGCGAGAGCCCGCCGTGCCCAGCGCGTGGTGCGTTCGACCGCCGCCTCGACGACCGGCCGCTCCGACTCGCCCGGCGGGCAGACGTCGAGCTGCATCTGGATGTCGGCGCCGAGCAGCCCCTGCACGCGGACCGCTTCCTCGGGGGTCAGCTCGTGCTTCGAGCCGTCGAGGTGCGAGCGAAAGGTGAAGCCGGTCTCGTCGAGCTTCACGAGCGGAGCCTTGCCCGCGCCGCCGGCGGCGCCGCCGCCCGCGCCCAGCGAGAACGCCTGGAAGCCGCCGGAGTCGGTGAGCATCGCGTGCGGCCATCGCGAGAAGCCGCGAAGGCCTCCCTGACCGGCGACCACCTCGGGTCCGGGACGCAGCCACAGGTGGTACGTGTTGCCGAGGACGATCTGCGCGCCGGTCCCGGCCACCTCGTCGGGAGTGAGGCCCTTCACGCAGCCCTGCGTGCCGACGGGCATGAAGGTCGGCGTCTCGACATCCGCGTGCGGAGTCGTGAAAATAGCGGTCCGAGCGTGTCCGTCGCGGGCGACGACGCGGAACGCAAAGCCGGACGTGCGCGGCGCAGTCATCCGGCGTTCATCCTCTCGCGCCCGCTCGATCGACCAGCATGGCGTCGCCGTACGAGAAGAAGCGATAGCGCTCCTTCACGGCCGTTGCGTAGACGTCGAGCACGCGCTCGGTGCCGGCGAAGGCGCACACGAGCGCGAGCAGCGTCGACTTCGGCAGGTGGAAATTCGTGAGCAGACGGTCGACCACGGAGAAGGTGTGTCCGGGCTGGATGAGGATCCGCGTGTCCTCCGCGCATGCGCGCACGTGACCGGGCCTCTCGGGATCGCGCGCCGACTCCAGCGCCCGCACCACCGTCGTGCCGATGGCGAGCACGGGCGCGTCGCGCTCGCGGGCCCGCGCGATCGCCGTGGCCAGGGCGCGCGGGACCTCGAAGTATTCCGAGTGCATGGGGTGATCGTCGAGGTCGTCGACCGTGACGGGCTGGAACGTGCCGAGACCTACGTGCAGCGTACACGTCGCGATCTCGCAGCCGCGCGACTCGAGCCGCTTCATCAGCGCGGGCGTGAGATGGAGGCCGGCGGTGGGCGCGGCGACGGCGCCTTCGGCACGGGCGAAGACCGTCTGGTAGCGATCGATGTCCTCGGGGCGCACGTCGCGCTTGATGTACGGAGGCAGCGGGACCTGCCCCGCCTTCGTGCGTGCCTCGTCGACGGGCGAGCCGTCGCGCGTGGAGAGTCGGACCTCGAAGAGACCGTCCTCGGCCTTGCCCTCGAACTCGACGATCAGCGCGTCCTTGACGATGCGCGTGCCGGGACGGAGCGCCTTCGATGCGCGTGCGAGCGCGCGCCAGCGCTGCGTCGCTCGTCCCGCGTCGTCGACCGCGTCGTCGAGCTTCCGGACCAGGAAGACCTCGCTCTTTCCACCGGTGCCCTCCTTCGTGCCCAGGATGCGTGCCGGAAAGACCTTCGTGTCGTTGACGACGACGAGCGTTCCCGGTGTCACCTGCTCGGCGAGATCGGCGATGGAGGAGTGGTGGAGCGCGCCGCTCACAGGCACGACCAGGAGCCGCGCCTGCTCCCGCTCGGTCGCGGGCGCCTGTGCGATCAGCTCGTTCGGCAACGCATAGTCGAACGCGTCCACGCGCATCCCGCTGCCATAGCAGGTTCAGCGTCGGGCGCGTTCGCCAGCAGCCGGGCGGGGCGCGGCGGCAGCCGCAGACGCGTCGGTGGTCCGGACATCGACGACACCCGAGGCGGCCTCGGCGTGCCAGAGCCGCCGCGAGCTCGGCGGACCGGAGACCTTGGCGCGGATGAAGGTGACGACCTCGACGACGTCGTAGGGCTTCGGGATGAAGCCGCTGACACCGCAATCGGCGCGCTCCAGCTGGCGTTCGCTGAGGTAATAGGCGCTCGTCAGGAGCACGCGGGTCGCCGGGTGGCTGATCTTGATCTCGCGCGCGAGCTCCAGCCCGTTCGGCCCGCCGTCGGTCCGCAGCATGAGGTCCACGAGGACCAGCGCCGTCGGCGTCTCGGTGAGCGCCGTACGCGCGTCATTCGCCGAGCTGGCGAGCTGGACCTGAAAGCCCTCCACGCGAAGCGCGCTCGCGAGGAGCGAGGCGTCGCCATCAGGGGCATCGACGAGAAGGATAGTCTGCACCGGAGACCGCCCTAAGCAAGCCCGGGGCCATCGTTGTACAGCGTAAATCCAGGCACTTCGAGGGGTCGCAAAGGCGACCATCGTTTCACATGTGAAGGATGCGAATTCAACCCTGAAGCGCGACCGTCATCCGCGCGACGTCGATTCGCATCTGACGGCTCAGGTCGTGTGGCTCACACGAGACGAGCTCCCGGAGGTCGCTCAGTCAGCCGCGGGCGTCGTAGACGATGCCCAGGCGGGTCATCTTCCGCCAGAG
This sequence comes from Polyangiaceae bacterium, assembly GCA_043742085.1. GTDB lineage: Bacteria > Myxococcota_A > Polyangia > Polyangiales > Polyangiaceae > Labilithrix. The sequence continues at coordinate 3,119 of JAYTZB010001139.1, read as the reverse complement.
CGTGGTGGCCGAAATGCCGAGCACCTCCGCGGCCTTCTCACGGCTCCCATCGCAGTCGCGGAGGGCGGCTTCGATGGCCTGACGCTCGGCGGTGTCGACCACGTCGGCGAGGGTCCTGCCGGTGCGCCCGTTGCCCGCTTCGGTGGGGCGCGCCTCGGGCAGGACGTCGTCGCGCGTGACGACGCCGTTCTGCACCAGCGCCACGGCCTGCTCGATCATGTGCTCGAGCTCGCGGATGTTTCCGGGGAAATCGTAGGTGTTCAACGCCTCGAGCACGCCCTCGTCGAGGCGCGCCTTCGTGCCCATCTTCTTGTTGTACTTCTCCATGAAGTACGTGAGGAGATCGGGGAGGTCTTCCCGTCGCTCGCGCAGCGCGTGGAGCTGGAAGCGCGCGACGTTGAGCCGGTAATAGAGGTCCTGGCGGAAGCGCTTCTCCGCGATGGCCGTGAGGAGATCCTGGTTGGTCGCGGCGATGATGCGAACGTCGACCTGGATCGGCTTGTTCTCCCCGACGCGGCGGATCTCGCTCTCCTGGATGACGCGCAGGAGCTTCGCCTGGAAGGCCGGCGAGGTCTCGGCGATCTCGTCGAAGAAGAACGTGCCGCCGTCGGCCTCCTCGAAGAGGCCCTTACGCGCCGCGATTGCGCCCGTGAACGAGCCCTTGGCGTGTCCGAAGAGCTCGCTCTCGAGGAGCGTGTCGGTGATGGCCGCGCAGTTCACCGGCACGAACATGCGGTCGGAGCGCTTGCTGTTGGCGTGGATGGCCTTGGCGACGAGCTCCTTGCCGGTGCCGCTCTCGCCCGTGATGAGGACGATGGCGTCGGTCGGAGCGATGCGGACGATGCGTCCGAGCACCTCGCGAACGGAGCGCGATCGGCCGACGATGTTCTCGAACTTGTAACGGTCCTTGAACTCGACGGCGAGGAGCGCGACCTCGCTGGCAAGGCGTCGGTTGTCGAGCGCCTTGCCCACCTTCACGAGCAGCTCTTGCTCGGTGAACGGCTTCTGGATGTAGTCGAACGCGCCGAAGCGCATGGCCTCGACAGCGCTCTCGATGGTGCCGTATGCGGTCATGACGATGACCTCGGTCATCGGCTGCGCGGTCTTGACGGCTCGGAGGACGTCGATGCCGTCCTTCGAGCCCATGCGGAGGTCGGTCAAAACCACGTCGTAGGCCCCGGCGCCGCCGCGCTCCGAGCCTTCCTCGCCGTTCTGCGCCTCGTCGACCTCGAAGCCCGCACCGCGAAGCATCATCGCGAGCGTGGTGCGCATGTTGCGCTGGTCGTCGACGATGAGGAGCTTGGCCATGGATGGTGCCCGTCGGCGTTCAGTCGTCCGTCTTCAGTCGTTGAGCGCCCCGTTGCGGATCCAGGTCTGCATACGGTCGATGTCGTCCGGTTTGAAATAGAAATCCGACGGCACCTTGGGCATCTCGAGGTTGTGGTGCTGCACGCCGTCGTTGGTGATCACGCGTACGACCTTGAAGAGATAAGCATTCTCGGGCGCTGCGACGTCGGAATCGGCGATCAGCGGCACGCGGCTGACGGCGGGGTTGTCGTCCACCCGGTGCCGCATCGTGTCCCAGCAGCTGTTCTTGTCGGCGCAGACGAAGTTCGAGCCCTTCGCGCCGAGGCCGGTCGCATCCGCGTGGCACGACGTCCGCCCCGCGCAGCTCGAGAGCGCCCTCCGGCTGAAGAAGTCGCGGTAGATGCCCGTCCACGACAGCCTGGGAGCATTGAGGTAGGTCGGCTCGACGACCGCGGGAAGCGTTGGGTCGTAGCCTTCGCGTGGGCCGCCGCCCACCACGTCTCCCGATGCGCTCGTGCACGAAGCGACCGACAAGAGCGCGAGCGCAAGTGTCGGGCGGAAGCGCATCGTCGTGTCGCTCAGAACATCACGCCGAGGATGAGCCGCACCGTCTGGGCCGTCGAGAGGTCGAAGCTCACGTTCGGCTGCACGTTCGGACCCGTGGTCTCGCCGGGGAGGTAGTCGAGGCCGCCGAGCGGGAAGAAGACGCCGTACTGGAGCGCGCTGTAGAAGCCGCCCATCTTGTTCGGGTCGTCGTTGAGGGAGCCGTCCTTCGACTGGTAGTAGACCTGGAGATCGAGCTCGACGCCGAGGTCGCGCTTGTTGCCGGGCGTCTGGACGTACTCGCTCGCTCGGCTCCAGATGATCGCGGCTCCGCCGCCGAACTTCTGACCGTTCGGGTTTCGCAGGAAGTCGTATTCGACGCTCGGGCGGAAGTAGTACGCGCCCTGGACGCGCGACATGATGCGACGGAAGAAGATGTAGTCGACCTGGTACGAGGGGTGGAACCGGAACTCCCGGATCGCGCCTTCGCTCTGACGCACCTGGAGGCCGTTCGGGCCCGGCGCGAGGCCTTCGACGTGCGGGTCACCGCTCGCCCAGCCGAAGCCGAACTGGACGCGGAGCTTGTCCTCGACGGCGCGGAGCTCGGTCTGGGTCGCGAGACCCCACTCCCTGACGTTCACGCCCTTGGCGCTGGCGGGAGAGTTCTCGATCGAGCCCTGGATGGTCGCGAGCTCGGCCTCGACGCGGAGCTTGTTCCAGAGGATCTGGATCCACGCGTCGGGGATGAGCGCCGAAGCGCCGCGGCGCTCGAAGCCGTTGTTGTTCGTGTTGGACGTGGTGTCGGTGGTGAGCGGCGTCTCGCCGGCCTTCACGTCGAGGAGCTGCGTCCGGTAGACGGTGTAGATGCCGCCGTTGACGACGACCTCGTTGCGCGCGAGCTTGAGGCGCTGGAGCTCGGGGTTGGTGCGGCGGGCGATGAACGCCACCCACTGGTTCACGTTCGAGAGGTTCGAGGTGTTGTACGGCTGACCGCCGTAGACGTCGAAGGGCGACGAGTTGGTCGGCCCGGTCGAGACGAAGTCCCACGCGCCGCCGAAGTACAAGTCCATCGACTTGAGGCCGGAGACGAACATGATCCGGTCGGCGTTCGACTGGTAGTCGTGGTCGATGCCGTCGCCCGAGTTGACGAGCATGCCGAGACCCCAGTGGCTGGGCATGCGGCCGAAGCGAATCTGCCCGAGCGGCGTGAGGTACTCGGCCCACGCACGCTGCACGTCGATCGAGTTGCGGTAGCCGTTCACGCCGGC
>JAYTZB010001138.1:0-7382 GCA_043742085.1 Polyangiaceae bacterium | reverse complement strand
CCCTCGAAGTGGAGCGGGGCGTCGAGGCCCGCGAGCGCGTCGGCGCATCCGTCGGCGAGCCGACGGTGGAGGTTCGCCGAGACGAGATCCGAGCCGAGGCAGCACGCGGTGACGACGGGCACGAGCGCCCGAGCCACCCGCGGCGACGTGCCCTCGGGGAGGCGGACCAGCGAGAGCCCCAGGACCATCGCCAGGCCGCAGAACCTGGGGCTGAAGAACTGCCAGCTCGGCATGTGAAGCGGCGCGCACAGCGTGAGGACGAAGAACGCGACGGCGAGCCACGCGAGCGCGCGCTCCGTCCCCGTCGCCTTGCCGCGGCGTGCTCGTACGAGCGTCGCGCCGATGGCAACCAGGGTGAGCGCGAGGATCAGCCACGCACGCGCCCCTGGTCCCGGGATGAACCAGCGAGAGATCTCGCTGAAGCGCTCTCCGAGCGACCACTGGAAGGTCTGCTGCTCGCTGCGCTGGACGTTGCGCTGCTGGAAGGCGAGGGCGAGCAGCGCCAGCGCCGGGCTCCCGACGAGCGCCATGCGACCGACCTCGCGAAGCCGCGTTCCCTTCGGCGCCGCGACCACCGCGAGCACGAGCACCAGCACACCGGTGAGGACCGCGGTGAACATGTGACACACGCCCTGCACGAGCAGCATCAGCGAGAGCGCGACGCGGCGCGCGTTCGTCGTGGGCGGCCGGCGCAGCACGAAGGCCAGCGTGTAGAGGCCGAACGTCGTGCCGATCACGAACTGGAAGAGCCCCATGTAGAGCGACCACGGCAACGCGATCGCGAACCCGAGCATCGCGGTCGGTCGCCTCGCCGCCGAGCTGTCGATGGAGAGCGCCACGAGGGCAAAGCCCCACGCGAAGGCGAGCGCCATCAACGAGAGCGTGACGCGCAGCGCGACCCGCCACGGCAAGATGCTCTCGAGGGGCGCGAAGACGAGCGCGAAGCCCTTCTCCGCGAACTGCGGGAGCACGCGGTAGAACTCCGGGTAGAGCGAGCCGGCGTCCGCGTAGTGGTTCTCGATGTGCACCGAGAGGATGTGCTGCGGGCCGTCCGAGGTCGGTAGGTAGGGCACCACCCAGAGCGAGCAGACGAGCCCGACGGACGCGAGGACCATGCACGCGAGCCACTCGGCGGTCTCACGGTTCATCGGCGGCGCCAGTGTGCCAGAAAGCCATAAAGTTGGCCTCTTGACCCTCGTTCCCGTACGTGAGACGAGGCTTTGCTTGCGTTGCACGTTGCGTCTCGACGCGCGCGCTTCGCGTGTCCCTCGGGACACACCACCGCTTCGTGAACCAGCGTTTCTCGGCGGAATCACCGTCAGGGCGCACAGGCGCGAAACTTGGAACTGCCAGACCGCAACTGCGAGGGATGACAGATGAAGAAGCGGCGTGTGGGGGTTTTGATGGGCGGCACGAGCGGTGAGCGAGACGTCTCGCTCAAGACCGGCGAAGGCGTGGCGCGAGCCCTGGAGGCACGTGGTCACGAGGTCGCTCGCATCGTGATCGGCAAGGATCCGATCGATCGCGCGATCCGCGATGCCGGGATCGACGAGGCGTTCATCGCGCTCCACGGACGTGGGGGCGAGGACGGCTGCATCCAGGGGATGCTCGAGCTGATGGGGATCCCGTACACGGGCTCCTCGGTGCTCGCGTCGGCGCTCGCGATGGACAAGCTCAAGGCCAAGGAGATGTTCCGTCTCCACAACATTCCGACGCCGCCGTATTACGTGGCCACGGACGGCGACCTCCTTCCGGGCGACGGGCCTGGAGGCTCTCACGACGGCCTCGCCGAGCTGCACGGTAGCTTCGGCTTCCCGGTCATCGTGAAGCCGCGCAACGAGGGCTCTTCGATCGGCCTCGGCAAGGCGAACGATCTCGGCGAGCTCCGCACCGCCATCGAGGTCGCCCTCGAGCACGATCGCTGGGCGCTCGTGGAGCGCTACATCAAGGCCACCGAGGTGCACGTCGGCATCCTCGACGGCCGCGTGCTCGGCTGCATCGAGGTCGCGCCGAAGAGCGGGATCTACGACTACAGCTCGAAGTACACGGCGGGCGCCACCGAGTACATCATCCCGCCGCGCATCGCGGCCACACGCGTGCGTGGGGTCATGAACCTCGCCGAGCGCGCGGTCCGCGCCATCGGCTGCACGGGCGCGGTTCGCGTCGACCTCCTCGTGACCGAGGGCGAGAACGAGTACGTGCTCGAGGTCAACACGCTGCCGGGCATGACGCCCACGTCGCTGCTCCCGAAGATCGCTGCCGAGGCCGGCATCGACTACGGCACGCTCTGCGAGATGATCCTCGACGGCGCGACGCTCCACGCGAACGTCGCCGATGCCGGGCGCAAGCCCGCGTCCGAGCGCCGTCGTTCAGGCGTGACGTTCACGCCGCTCGCGGAGCCTTCTCCGCTGGTCGCGGCGCCGTCGCGCAAGGCCGTCTAACCTCGACCCGCGCTAGTCGCGGAAGAGGAGCCTCGCGCACTCTTCCCAGCGCTCCGCCTCCTCGTCGTCACGGCCGTCCTCGCCCTTGGCTTCGAGGGCGGCGAACTCCACCTCGAGCGCCTCGAACTCGGCCATCGCGAGCTGCTTGGTCGACTTGCCGAAATACACGTGCTTGTCGCGGTATTCGAGGTAGCGCTTGTGGACTGCGGGGTCCGTCCGGCCGGACGGGGGGGCGCTGCTCATGCGGAGAAACTAGCACGCGGCGAGCGTGATACTCTTCGTCAGGACTCGGATGTCGGAGAACGACGAATCCCTTCCACGGCTGCTCGGCGGAAGATATCGCCTCGAAGCGAAGCTCGGCTCGGGCGGGATGGGCGTCGTCTTTCGCGCGACCGACCTGACGATGAAGCGCTCGGTGGCGGTGAAGCTCATCCGAGGGGTCGACGGCGTCGCGCTCGACGAAGAGGTGGCGGGACGCTTCCTTCGCGAGGCGAAGAACACGGCGCGCGTCCAGCACGAGAACATCATCGAGGTCTATGACCTCGGCCGCAGCGATCAGGGCGACATGTTCTTCGTCATGGAGCTGCTCGAAGGCGAGTCGCTCTCGACGAAGATCCGTCGCGACGGAAAGATGCCGCCGGCCGTCGCCGTCAACATCGCCAGGCAGATGTGCGCGGCGCTCCACGTGGCGCATGCGGCGGGGATCATCCATCGCGACCTCAAGCCCGCCAACGTGATGCTCATCGAGCGCGGCGGACAGAGCGACTACGTGAAGGTCCTCGATTTCGGGGTCGCCAAGTCGTACACGCCCGATCAGCAGACGCAGCTGACGCATACCGGCATGCTCGTCGGCACCGTCGAGTACATGGCGCCCGAGCAGATCATGGGGCGCGTCGTCGACGGACGCACCGACATCTATTCGCTCGGCATCGTCTTGTACCGGATGCTCACGGGGAAGGCGCCGTTCCGCGACGGCGGCGTGCCGGCGCTCATCCACGCGCACCTCAACGTGTTCCCCAAGCCGATGACCGACACTGCTCCGGAGATCCCGGGCGCGCTCGATCGCGTCGTCCTTCGTTGTCTGGCGAAGCAGCCGGAGCAGCGCTACGAGTCGATGGAGGAGGTGTCACGCGCGCTCGGCTCGGCGCTCGAGCCCGAGGACCTCGGCCTCGTGAGCCTCGAGTACCACGGCTCCGACGATCTCTACGATGCCGGCGTGAAGACCGAGGTCGCGCGCTCACCGCGCGAGTCGCGGCCCGAAGTGCACCCGTCGGCTACGCCTCCTCCATCGCCACCACGCCCGAGCGCGAGGACCGACGCGCGTTCAGAGCCGCGCGTCGTCGCGCTCGACGACACGTACGACGATGCGACGATCAAGATGGATCGCCCCGAGGCAGCGGCGCTCGGACGCAAGCGGGGCGCTCCGGTGCCCGACGCGGACGAGGGCATCGATCGAACGGCGATCATGGCTCGTGAGGAGTCGACGGCGAAGCGCTCGATCCCCGAAGAGGTCAGGCGCATCGACAGCTCGGGACCGCGCGAGTGCGCGATGTGCCGGACCATGAACGCGCCGCATGCACGCGCGTGCAGCGCATGTGGAGTGTCGCTCGCGCGCGAGGATCAAGAGGCCGTGCGCGCGCGCGTCGCGGCTCCGCGAACGGCGCATCTGCCCGCGCCGCAGATGCCACCGCCCACCACGGGCGGCTACCCCGCGTCACCGCAGGCGTTTGGTCACTCGCCGCTCCCGCAGCCGCCGATGCAAGGCGGGCCGCATCACCCGCAGGCGCTCCAAGGCGGCAACAGTCTGCAAGGCCTGGCCTGGGGGAGCATGCCGCCGAACACCCATCCGCCGCAGATGCGCGATCCACACGCGCAGCCGCCCACGGCGTGGCAGCGCTTCCTGACGTGGACGGGCCTGAAGGGTCGCTGAGCGAGGCCATCGGACGAGCGCCATCGCGATAGCGCGGTGATCAGACGATCGGCGGGCCGTCTTCGGGCGAGTTGTCGCCCTGCGCGTCGATCTCCTTCTTCACGTTGCGCGCCTTCGCGACGACGTAGCCGATGGCGAGGATGCCCGCTGCGAGAAAGCCGATACCGAGGCTGCGCTTGAACTTGAGATCCGCGGTGTCGGCCGAGCCGCCGTCGCCGTCGGTGCTCGACGCGTAGGACGCGCCGTCCATCTCGTTGCTGCCGCCGCCGCGACCACCGCCACCGCCACCGCCGCCACCTGCGCCACCGCCGACGCCGCCCATGTCGACCTTCGAGGCTGCGCCCATCTTGCCGGCGGCCTTCGCGCCGCCGCCGCCGCCACCACCACCACCGCCACCGCCGCCGCCACCGCGGCCACCACCACCACCGCCGCCCGCGCTGGCGCCGCCGCCGCCGCCCTGATCGCCACTACCGCCGCCGCCGCCCGCGCGATCGCTGAGCTGCTCGCTGCTGTCGCTGGAGCTCTTCTTCATGCTCGAGCCGAGCATCTTCCAGGCACCGGCCGCGATGAACATGACGCCGATGATGATCAGCGCGTACTCCACCATCGTCGCGCCGCGGATGCGCCGGAGCGCTCGGTCTGGAGTCGGCGTGGGGAGCATCGGGGCCTCGCTCCGATCATACGAAAATCCGCGGACGATTGTCCTATCCTACGCCCCGTGTCGGACGAGCTTGCTCGGGCGGTGGGCGTTTCGATTCGATACGGCGACATCGTCGCGGTGCGGCCGGCCTCCGTAAATTTCCGAAGCGGCCGGATTCACGCGGTTTGCGGAGAGAACGGCGCCGGCAAGAGCACCCTCCTCAAGATCGTGGCCGGGATGGTGGTGCCCGACACCGGGCATGTCGAGGCGTTCGGGTCGCGGCTCGCTCCACACACGCCGCGCGAGGCGATTTCGCGAGGCATCGGCATGGTCCTCCAGCATTTCGCGCTCGTTCCCGTGTTCACGGCGCTCGAGAACATCGTCCTCGGGGCGGAGGCCGTCTCGACGTTCGGCGTCCTCGACGAGAGCGCCGCCCGCCGCCGTGCCGAAGCGGTCGGCAAGGAGCTCGGCGTCGATCTGCACCTCGATGCGACGGTGGCGACGCTGGGCGTCGGCGATCGCCAGCGCCTCGAGATCGCGCGCGCGCTCTATCGCGAGGCCAAGCTGCTCATCCTCGACGAGCCGACCGCGGTGCTGACCAAGGGCGAGGTCGAGGCGCTCTACAAGACGCTGCGCCGCCTCGCCGACGCCGGCACGGGCGTGGTGGTGGTCACGCACAAGATGGACGAGGTGCGCGACCACGCCGACGAGGTCACCGTCATGCGACGTGGCGAGGTGCTGTTCACCCGCACCCTCGACCGAAGCAACGGCGGTCCGGCCGCGGCGACCCTCGATGCCCAGGTGGAGGAGGTGACGGCGGCGATCATGGGCGCCGACCGCGCGACGGGCGCAGCCGAGAGCGCCTCCGCACCTCCGGCCAAGGCCGATGCCGATGCCGACACCGACACCGTGAGCGACGCCGCGGCCGACGTGGTCCTCGCGCTGGAGGGCGTGTCGCTGGGGCGCGCGCTCGCGGACGTCTCGTTCGCCGTACACGCTGGAGAGATCGTCGGCGTCGCGGGCGTCGAGGGCAACGGCCAGCGCGAGCTCGTCGCCGTGCTGGCGCGAGACAGCGCGCCCGATCGGGGCGAGGTGAAGGGCGCGATGCCCGCCGTCATCCGTGAGGACCGACAGCTCGAGGGCCTCGTCCTCGACGCCACGCTGCGCGACAACCTGGTGCTCGGCGAGCTCGCGGCGTTCGCCGGCAAGCTCGGGCTCCTCGACCTCGATGCGCTCGAGTCCGAGGCTCGTGCGCGCATGACCCGCTCCGGTGCCGATGCCGGCCTCGATCGCGCCGCGCGCACGCTCTCCGGCGGCAACCAGCAGAAGATCGTGGTCGCCCGTGCGCTCGCGCGCCTCGGGAGGAAGCGCTCGCGCGCGCTCGTCGCCGCGCAGCCCACCCGCGGCGTCGACCTCCGCGCGAGCGACGACATCCATGCGCGCCTCCGCGAGGCCGCGGCCAACGGAGCCGGAGTGCTCGTTTTGTCCTCGGATCTGGCCGAATTGCGTGCACTGTGCAATCGAATCCTGGTGCTCGCACGCGGGCGGGTGGTCGCCGATCTGCCGCCCACCACCTCCGACGCCGAATTCGGTCGTCGCATGCTCGGCATCGAGGAGACGTCGTGAGCCTGGGCGGTCTCGGCAGCACGGGCAGCGCCGCGCTCTCGCGCTCGCGGTCGCTCCCCGCCGCCGCCGCGGGTCTTGCGATCGGCTGGCTCGCGTTCTGTCTGCTGGTCTGGCTCTATGGCGCGTCGCCGCGCGCGATGGCCGCGCTCGTCTTCGACGGCACGTGGGGCACGAGCTACGGCGCAGGGCAGGTGCTCTTCAAGGCGACGCCGCTGCTATTCACGGGCATCGCCGTCGATCTCGCGCTGCGGGCCGGGCTCTTCAACATCGGCGCCGAGGGCCAGCTCGCGGTGGGAAGCCTCGCGGCCGGCGTGGTCGGCGCGCAGCTCCCCATCGGAACGCCGGCGATGGTCGCGCTGCCGCTCGCGCTCGCGGGCGCGATGGCCGCGGGCGCGCTCTGGGCCCTCGTACCGGCGCTCCTCAAGGGTCGCTACGGCGCGCACGAGGTCATCTCGACCATCATGATGAACCGCATCGCCGACAGCGCGGTCGGCCTCGCGCTCGGCGCCGGCGGGCTCGCGCTCACGGGAACGGTTCGCACAGCCGACGTCGTGCCGGGCGCCCGTATCCCGCGCCTCGAGTCGGTCTTCGGCTCGCTGAAAGGTAGCGCCGCGAGCTTCGCGCTCCTCTTCGGCATCGCCGGCACGTTCCTCGTCACCGCGTCGTACCGGCGAACGCGCTTCGGTCGCGAGATCGGCCTCATCGGACAGAACGCGCGCGCCATGGAGGCGGAGAAGGTCCCGGT
>JAYTZB010001137.1:0-2388 GCA_043742085.1 Polyangiaceae bacterium | reverse complement strand
GCTCTCCTCGAGAACCTCCCCACCGCAGCGCTCGCGGCCGTCGTCATCGCCGCGGCACTGCGGATCATGGACTTCGGCGCGCTCGTGGTCTTCTACCGCGTGCGCCGCTCGGACTTCGTGCTCTCGCTCGTGGCGTTTCTCGCGGTCGCGGCGCTCGGAGTCCTCACCGGCATCGCCGTGGCCGTTGCGGTGGCGCTGCTCGACTTCGTACGAAGGGCATGGCGACCTCACGACGCCGTGCTCGGTCGCGCGCTCGGCGTGAAGGGCTACCACGATCTCGCGCGCTACCACGAGGCGAGACAGGTCCCGGGGCTCCTGCTCTTCCGGTGGGACGCGCCGCTGTTCTTCGCCAACTCGGAGACCTTCCGTCTCCGCGTCATGGACCTCATCGACGCGGCCCGCACCCCGGTCAAGTGGGTGGTCATCGCGGCCGAGCCGATCACCGACGTCGATAGCACCGCTGCCGACATGCTGGAGGAGCTCGACACCGCGCTCGCCGCACGCGGCGCGGTGCTCGCATTCGCCGAGATGAAGGACCCTGTGAAGGACCGCCTCGAGCGCTACGGCCTCCAGAAGCGCATCGGGGCGTCGTTCTTCTTCCCCACGCTCGGCGTCGCGGTGAAGGCCTTCATCGACCGCCACGGCGTCGATTGGGTCGACTGGGAGGAGTCGCCGAAGACCTGAACGATGCGCGGCGCCGAGCTACGGCGCGAGCCCGAGCATCCGGTCGGCGGCCTGAAAGTAGCGGCGCGCGAAGGCCGCGAGCTGGCCATCGGTGGGATGGTCGACCGTCTCCACGCCGACGATGCGCGCCTCGAGCTTCGGGTCGTGCGCGTGCACGTACTTCAAGAAGTGCAGCTTGGCCGTGGAGGGACCGACGACGAGGACCTCGTCCGCCCCCTCGAGCGCGACGGCAATGTCGCGATAGAACCGCTTCGCGTCGTCGGGGTGGTGCTTCTCCGCGGCATTGTGGTCAGGGTGACGCCTGACGTGGTGCCGAGGCGACTGCAGCGTCGACTCGTCGAACGCGGCGGCCTCGACGTGGAAGACGCGGGCTTCGTGATGGTCGAGCCAGACCGCAACGTGATGATTCGCAGGCGTTGTCATTTGACGGATCCTGTCTGCAAGGGGCTCACCACGACGCTTTTCGCCCGATCGGAGAGGATCCGGTGTCTCGCACGCAAGCCTTGCGCTCAGGCGCAGTCCGTGCGCCGCCGGCGGAAGAGCGATGGCCGCGGTCCTCCGCGGGGTGCGGGCGGCATCGTTCGTGCTCGGCATCGCGGTGCTCGCGGTCACTCGCGATCGACGATGCAACCCACGTGTCCTTGGTCGAGCTTCGCGCCCGCAACGTCCCGCTTCTGCGAGGACGCCGTGTGCGGCGTCATCCGCGAGCCGGCGAACACGTGGTCGAACATCGGCTTCGTCCTCGCCGCCATGGCCATGCTCTGGCTCGCGCCGACCGCGCCGCGCCTCATCCGCCGCTTCGCGTTCGTCTCCGTCTTCATGGGCATCGGCTCGGCGCTCTTCCACGCGACGGGCACCCGCGCGGGCGGCCTCCTCGACAGCGCGGGGATGCAGGGCGTCGCCGCATTCATGCTCGCGGCGAATGCCCGTCGCTTGTTTCCGTCGGCAACGGAGCGCCAGGCTACGCGCCGAGACGCGCGCTTCTTCTGGATCACGGTGAGCCTCGGGACGCTCCTGGCGACCGCATTCGAGGAGCACGCCCGGACGCTCTTTGCCATCGAGGTCACGCTCGCGGGGCTGATGGAGCTCGCCATCGTCGCCCGCACGCGGCTCCAGCCTGCGCACCGCTGGCTCGCGCTGTCGTGGGTAACGTTCGTCGCGGCGTATCTCCTGTGGTTCGCCGATCTCCATCGCATCGGGTGCAACGCGTCCGCGCATGTCTTGAACGGTCACGCAGCCTGGCACCTGCTCATGGCCGCGAGCCTCTTCTGCTTCCAGCGCTTCCACGTCCTCCTCGGCCCGACCGGCACGCGCATTGCTCCAGGCTCCGTCCATGCGAGCTTCGTCCGCGCTCTCCGCTACGCCCGTTCGTGAGTACGCGAGCAAGACGCTCGTCTCGGTCCGACCCGAGGCGCCGCTGGCGGAGGTGCAGGACCTCCTGCTCGAGCACGACATCTCGGCGGTCCCCGTCATCGACGAGCGCGGAGACATGCGCGGCATCCTCTCGACGACCGACATCGTGCGTGAGGCCGGTATCGGGGCGTCGGACTCGGCCGCGCGAACGCGCATAGCGCCACCTCCGCGGTGCGCTCGCGACCTGATGCGGCGTGACGTGATCAGCGTCGACGAGAACGCGCCCCTTTCCGCGGCGGCGTCGAAGATGACTGCATACCGCATCCATCGCGTGGTGGTCCTCCGCGGGGG
>JAYTZB010001136.1:0-2424 GCA_043742085.1 Polyangiaceae bacterium | reverse complement strand
TAGAGATCTACCACGCGCTCGCTGGTGGGATGCGCGGCGGCCGCGCTCTCGAGGAGCTTCTCGGCGCGGTCAGCGTCGGGATCGCCAGCAAAAGCCTGCTCGAACGCATCGCACGCAGCCTCGACGTCGTTCGACTTGAAGCGGAGCTGCGCGAGCCGATACAGCGCGTCGCTCGAAGCGCCGCCCTCCTCGGTGTCGAGCGCGACGCGCATGCCGAGCACGCGTGCCTGACCGGCGTCGTCGCCGAGGCGCTCGTAGACGCGATCGAGCGCAGAGTAGAGCTCGCGGTCACGATCGCGCACCGCGACGGCGCGCTCGTACAGCGCCGCCGCTTCGCGATCGTCGCTGCGCTCCGTCTCGGCGATCTTGGCGAGCCGCACGAAGAGCGAGCCGGCGAGCTCGGAGTCCTGCGGCGCACCCGGACGACGACCGCCGCCCGCGCTGCCTTCTTGCGCCGCCACGGCGAGCGCGCGCACGCGCTCTTCGTACGTAGCCATCTTGCCGAGGGTGGTCGCGAGGCGCTGCGCTGCCTCGTGGATCACGTCGGAGCCGGCGTCGATGTCGAGGGCGCGCAGGCGCATCTCGAAGGCATCCTCGACGCGACCGAGATGCTCCTCGTAGAGCCGCCCCAGCTCTCCGTAGATGCTCGATGCGTCCGCGGGCGTCCCGCTGCGCGTGATGCGAGCCTCGAGGGCACGTACCAGGTTGCCGTGATCGTCGGCGCCGCGCAGCGCTGCCTCGAGACGTCGCGCCTCGACGACGCTCTCGGCCGAGAGCTCGAACGCCGACTCGAGGATCTCCTTCGCGCGATCGGGCTCGCCCTGGCGACCGGCGATCTTGCTCAGCTCGAACATGACCTCGGAGCGCGAGATGGGCGCGTCCTCGGCGATCTCCTCCTGGCGACGAAGCACCGTGAGCAAGGCGCGATAGGAGCGCTCCGCGCGATCGAGCTGGCCATCGTCCCGCGCGAGCTCGGCGAGCGTGCGCAGGATCTCCGGATTCGCCGGGTCGATGCGCGTCGCAGCGTCGAGCTCGACGAGCGCACGCGCGCGATCGCCGACCGCGAGATCGAGACGCGCGAGGTGATAGTGGACGGGCGCGCGCTCCTTGGGACGGCGACCACCGAAGGCCTCGACGAGCGTGCGGAGGTTCGTGCGCGCCTCCTCGAAGCGACCGGCAGCACCGAGCGCGTCAGCGAGCGCGAGCTTCACGGCGTTGTCGTCGGGCGAGAGATCGGACGCCTGCTCGAGCAGCGGGATCGCGCGCTCGGGCTCGCCGGTGCGGCTGCGATGCAGCTCCGCCGCCTCGCGAAGGCGACCGAGGCGCGTCGCCTTGTCGGGCGCGTGCGTGGCGCCCTCGGTGAGCAGCTCTGCGAGCGCCCGCCACGATTGCGCCGTGCGATACATCTCGGCCAGGCGCATGCGGACGTGATCGGCCTCGGGATCGCGTGCCACCTCGTTCTCGAGCCGCTCCTGCGCGTCGGGCGTCTTGCCGGCTGCGACGAGCGCATCGGCAAGGCGCAGCGTCACGGTGGAGCGCGCGGGACCCTCGGCCATCTCGCGCAGGCGATCGAGATAGCCCGCGGCGCCCTCGTGATCGCGTGCGGTGGTCGACAACCGTGCGAGCGCATCGAGCGCGGGCGCGCGCGCCTCGAGATCCACGAGGCGCCGGAGGTGCTGGATGGCGCTCGGCACGTCGCCGAGCTTCGTCTCCGCGACCTCGGCGGCGCGTCCATGGAGATCGGCGGCAAGCTTGGCTTCGCCGTCCTTCTCTGCGAGCTCCGCTTGCCCCGCGAAGAGCGCCTCGAGCTCGCTGTGCTTGCCGTCGCGCGCGAAGAGCATCGAGAGCATCTTCACCGTCGCGTCGTGACGCGGCGACTCGCCGAGGTTCTCGTGGAGCGCTGCGATCGCGCGCGGCTCCGTGGTGGCGTCGCCGAGCTCGTCCTCGAGCGTCGCCACCTCGAGGCGGAGCGCGAGCCGGGCGTCCTCGGTGGGCGCCGTGCCGACGAGGCGGCGCTTCAAATCGAGGAGCTCGGACTTCCGACCGGCTCCCACGTAGAGCTTCACGAGGCGGTCGACCGCGTCCGCGTCCTGCGGATCCTCGTCGATGAGCTGGAGGTAGATGCTCGTCGCGCGATCGGCCTGCGTATCCGGCGCACCGGGCAGGAGCTTCTCGACCGCGATGCGTGCCGCCTCGTGGCGGAGCGCTCGCGACTTCTCGCGCGTCCACGGCAGCGCCGACGTCTCGACGAGCAGCGCGACGACCTTGTCGTGGTCGCCGTCGCCCTCGTAGATCTTCACGAGCTCGGTGGTCGCGCGGTCGACATAGGTCTCGGGGGCGGCGGGCGTTCCCGAAGACACGCCGTCGTCGACCGCGAGGATCTCGGTGGTGTCGGCGGGGAGGCCGTTCGTCCAGCGCTCGATG
>JAYTZB010001135.1:0-8918 GCA_043742085.1 Polyangiaceae bacterium | reverse complement strand
AGGCGATCCTGCTGCGATCGCGCACGCCGAGCGGCATGGCCGAGTGGCATGTGGCGTGCTAGCTGCTCCGACGATGACGTCGCGCGCCTCCGCTCTGCTTTTCTTCGCGGCCACCTCTCTCCTCTCTGTCGGTGGCTTCGGAGGAGCGCTCGCGGCCTGCTCCAGCAGCGATCCCGCCCCCGCCGCCGCGCAGCCGGTCGTGCCGCCGGTCCCGCCGGCGCCCCAGATGGACCCGCCCGACGCCGCGCCGCCGGTCGACGCCGCGCCACCGAAGGTCGTGCCCAAGCCGACGTTCCCCGAGGTGCAGACGCGCGGCGGCTCCGTCATCAAGACGCCGAAGGTCGTCGCGATCGTCTACCCCGGCGACGACCTCGCCACGCAGATCACCAGCTTCAACAAGAAGATCGCCGCGTCGACCTACTGGAAGGACCTCGGTCTCGAGTACGGCGTCGGCGCCATCACCGCGCGTGACACGATCACGCTCACCGAGACCGCGCCCACCGCCATCACGTCCTCCGCGATCGAGACATGGCTGAAGGGCAAGCTCTCCGGCGCGACTCCCGAATTCGGCGTTCCCGATCCCGACACGCTCTACGCGGTCTACTACCCGGGCACGACCACCATCACGATGGACGGCTTCGGCGGCGACCCGGGCGTGAGCTGCAAGGCCTACGGCGGTTATCACTTCGAGATCGCCGTCGGCAGCACCAAGGTCGGTTACGCCGTGCTGCCTCGCTGCTCCGACATCAACGAGCTCACCGTCGCGGCGAGCCACGAGTATTACGAGTGGGCGACCGATCCGTTCCCGCAGACGAAGGCCGCATACACCAAGCTCGACGACGCGCACTGGGCCTGGCAGGCGGCGTTCATCGGTGAGCTCGGCGATCTCTGCACGTACCTCGATCGCGACTACCTGATGCCCGCGGAGATCGGCTTCCAGGTCCAGACGATGTGGTCGAACAAGGCATCGCTCGCGGGGAAATACCCGTGCGCTCCGAAGCCCGGCGCGGCCTACCTCCAGGCCATCCCCACCGCCGAGGACAGCGCGGTCGTCCCCTCGCAGGTGCCGAACGTTCCGGACATCACCACCAAGGCGATCCGCGTGAAGGCCGGCAAATCGCGGACGGTCGACGTCCTCGTCTACTCCGACCAGCCGAGGTCGTCGCTCGTTCCGCTGCGCGCGCTCACGTTCGACGAGTTCACGACCGGCATGGGGGCCGGCCCCAACGCGTCGGGCTACACGTACAGCATCGAGCCGAACTACGCGAAGGTCGGCGACGTCGTTTCGGTCACCATCAACGCGCCGACCAACACGAGCTACGATCTCCTGATCATGCTCGCGTACACCAGCGACAAGTCGGTCGAATACTGGCCGGTGCTGGTCGTCAACGACGCGGCGCCCGCGCCCGGCACGACGCCGAAGAAGCTGCCGAAGCTCCCGGCGTTCGGCCGAGCGGCGTTCGAGCGCTCAGCGACGGCAGCAACGTCGCCGCGCATCACGAAGCTCGGGATGAAGCGCGCCGCGAGCCTGGGTCGGTAGCTCACGCGAGCGGGCCGACCGCCTTTTCGACCGAGGCAACGAGCGCGTGCGACGCGACGAGGTCGCTCACCGCTGCAATGTCGCCGTAGAGCGGGCGGTCGCCGGTCATCGGCGCGACACGCTCGCGCACCGTCGCGAGCGCGGCTTGCACGCCACGGCTCGGCCGGAGCGGCGCCCGCTGATCGAGCCCTGCGGCTGCAGTCATGATCTCGATCGCCAGGCACGCGCGCACGTTGGTCACCACCTCGCGCAGCTTCTTCGCGCTGACGCTGCCCATCGAGACATGGTCCTCTTTTCCCGCAGAAGACGGGATCGAGTCGACGCTCGCGGGGTGGCAATAGATCTTGTTCTCGCTCACGAGGGACGCGCTGGTCACCTGCGCGATCATGAAGCCGGAGTGGAGGCCACTGCCCGCGGCGAGGAACGGCGTGAGCCCGGTGGACAGCGCCGGGTTCACCAGCTGCTCGACGCGGCGCTCGCTGATGTTCGCGAGCTCCGCGGTCGCCATGGCCGCGAGATCGAGCGCGAGCGCGAGTGGCTGCCCGTGGAAGTTGCCGCCGCTGATGATCTCCGTCTCCCCGCGGTCGACGAAGACGCTCGGGTTGTCGGTGATGCTGTTGACCTCGCGCTCGAGGACGCTGCGCACCCACGCCAGCGCGTCGCGGCTCGCGCCGTGGACCTGCGGCATGCAGCGCAGCGAATAGGCGTCCTGCACCTTGCTGCAGTCGCGATGGCTCTCCGCGATCTCGCTGTCGGCGAGGAGCGCGCGCAGGTTCTTCGCCACGGTGAGCTGCCCCGGATGGGGCCGCGCGAGCTGGAGACGCTCGTCGAAGGGGCGCGTCGAGCCCTTCAGCGCCTCGAGGCTCATCGCGCCGGCCACGTCGGAGGCGACGCATAGCCGCTCCGCGGCGAGCAGCGCGAGCGTGCCCAGCGAAGCCATGAGCTGCGTGCCGTTGATGAGCGCGAGGCCCTCCTTCGCCTCGAGGACGATCGGCGTGATCCCGGCCTCCTTCAGCACCTCGGCGGAGGGACGCATCGGTCCGTCGTCGAGCTGCGCCTCCCCTTCACCGATCATGGTGAGGGCGAGGTGCGCGAGCGGCGCGAGATCGCCGCTGGCTCCGACCGAGCCCTGGACCGGGATGCGCGGGTGGACCCTCTTGTTGAGCATCGACACGAGGAGATCGACGAGCCCTGCGCGAACGCCGGAGTGGCCGAGCGCGAGCACCTGCGCGCGGAGCAGCATCATCCCCCGCACCTCCGGCGGAGAGAGGTTCGGTCCCACGCCGGTGGAGTGCGAGCGCACCAGGTTCTGCTGGAGCGCACGCACGTCGGAGGCGGAGATGCGGGTCTCGCTCAGCGCACCGAAGCCGGTGTTCACGCCGTAGACGTTGGGCGCAGCGTCACCGGCCTTCGCGATGGCCTCGATGGCAGCACGCGACTGCTCCACCTTCGCCCGCGCTTCGTCGGCGAACGCCACGGTTCGCGCGCGGACCGCGACGTCCTCCAGGTCTTCGAGGGTGAAGGCGAGGCCGACACGAACGGGAGCAGTCGAGCGCGGATCGCGGATCGCGGACATGCCACGCGTGTAGCGCGGGGCCCGCGGCGAAGGATCGACAAAGAGAGGAGACAAAAGGAAACCGACCGGACCTCACGAGGAGGACCGGTCGGTGGAAGAGCTTTGGGCTCGATGCGCGGATGCGCGGTCAGACAAGATTTCTGTTCGGCCGTGATGAGGGTTGCGCAGAGCTCCTGAGGTTCGGATGGTGGACGACTGACGGTGCGTTGCGATTGGCGTTGGGCGAAGCAGATCTCGCGGCGATTCGTTCGAATCGGACGAGCTACTCGGGCTCAATGCCGGCTTCAGACCGGCGCCGGCTTCTGGCCGACAGTGACGCACATGGGTGCATGAAGTGCGCCTGCACGGTTGCACCCGCGGACCGCGCGTAAGTCCTTGAAATGTCGTGTCGACTCATGGGTGGGAGTGGGATAGCCGATACCCATGTGAGGGCTCCGCGATCCATGCGGACGGTAGAGCCTCATCACGACTATGCTGCCGCCGCTCATGAGAGGACGGCTCGCCGCATCGTCACGGATCCTCGCGCTCCTCCTGCCGATCCTGGTCGCGACCGAGGCGCGCGCCGACGACGTCGACGCGACCGACGGCGACATCCCGCGCGATCTGCCGCGGCTCATCCTCGACAACGGTCGGGTGGACATCCCCGAGCCCGATGCGGAGACGTTCCGCTTCTTCCTCCACGGTGAGCACCAGATCCGATACCAGGCGATGCGGAGCTTCCCGCTCGTCGCCACCGCGACCGACATCAACCGGCGGCCCGGCCTCGCCGAGGACTCGATCGGGCAGAACCAGTTCGTCTCGCACTGGCTCCGCGTCACGCCACGCCTCCAGATCCGCGACAGCCTCGAGGTGGTGGGGCAGCTCGACGTCCTCACCGGCGTCCTCTTCGGCGAACGCGCGCACGGCACCGGCGCCGATCAGACGCCGCGCGACGACTACAACGGCTTCGGCAACATCCAGCCGCGCTGGTTGTATGCACAATACAAGCTTCCCTTCGGGCTCATCCGCGTCGGCCTCCAGCCGAACCACTGGGGCATGGGCATCCTCGCCAACGACGGCGATCACCCCTCGCTCTTCGGCGACTACCGCTACGGCTCGATCAGCGAGCGCATCCTCTTCGCCACGAAGCCGGGCGGCAAGGACAGCGACTTCTACGTCGCGCTCGCCGGCGACCTCGTCTACCGCGATCAGAACGCGACGCTGTCGAAGGGACAGCAGGCCTTCCAGGGCGTGCTCGCGGCGTTCTACGAGCACGGCTACAACAAGCTCGGCGTCTTCAGCACCGTTCGCCACCAGGAGAACGCGAAGAACAGCGGCTCCAACCTGTTCCCGTACACCGACACCATCGACGCCCTCGCGGTCGACCTGAACGGCCGCGTCGCCGCGCAGATCCCCGGGCACGATGCGTTCGTCTTCGCCGAGGCCGAGGCCGCGTACATCGCGGGCTCCACCAACATCCTGCGCACCGCCGATCAGGCGCTCGACGGCAGCAAGACCTCGATCCGCAGCTACGGCGGCGCCGCCATCCTCGGCGTCGTCCATCGCAGCTGGGCGACCGGCACCTGGGCCGACGAGAGCGCCTCGAACAAGGAGCTCGGAAACGAGAGCTCGCACGCGAGCGCGCGCTCGGTCAGCTCGCACTACCTCGGCAACCCGAGCACGAAGGGCGTTCCCTACGGTGATCTCGTCGCGCAGGTCGAGGTCGGGTACGCCTCGGGCGACGCCGATCCCTACGACGGCACGCAGCGGCGCTTCGTGTTCGAGCCGAACCACAAGGTCGGTCTCATCCTCTTCGACGAGGTGATGCGCTTCCAGACGGCACGCTCCGCGACCGCCGCGACCGATCCGCTGCTCACCAACGCGACGCGCCCCACGCCCGGTGTCGATCTCCTGCCGACCAACGGCGGCGTATCGGGTGCCGAGTACATCAACCCGACCTTCATCTTCCGCCCGCGTCACTTCTTCGACCTCAAGGGCGGCATGGTGATCGCGCAGTCGACGAGCGAGATCGTCGACCCGTATCGGCTCGCCACGCAGGGCTCGTACGTGAACTACCGCGGCGGCGATCGGCGCAAGAAGGACCTCGGCGTCGAATTCGACGCCGGCTTCGAAGCGCGCTTCCCGCTCGACTACGACCTCAAGGGCGTCATCGGCGCACAGGCGGGCCTTCTCCTTCCCGGCAGCGCGCTCGAGAACGGCGATGGCGTGCGCCTGCCGCCGCAGTGGATCGCGATCGGTCGCCTCGGCCTCCTCTTCTAGTAGTACGCGCGCAGTAGCTGCGCAGTAGGTGCGAACATGGCTTTGACGAAGAACCTCCTCCTCCTCGTCTCGACGCTCGGGGTGATGACGGTCGCGGGTGCATGCGGAATCGACACCGCGCCCGATGGGCTGCGCGCGACCCCCGCCGGCAATGGTCCCGTCGTGAAGTTCGACGTGACGCATCGGCCGCTTCCCGAGGTGCCGCTACCGAACGACCTCGCGACGTTCGCCGACCCCACGAGCCGCACCGGGCGGCGCATCAACGTCAGTCTCGTCGCGCCCACGTTCATGGAGCGCAACGCCCGCGAGGACTTCGGCTCCATGGAGGGCTGGGGGATCTCTTCGCCGATCAGCGTCGCGTTCGATCGCGCGCCCGGCACCGATCCCCGCGAGGCGGCCATCGATCTCGAGGACGTCGCCGCCCGCATGCAGGGCGACGAGCACGATCTGTCGAACGATGCGTTCTACGTGGTGAATCTCACCACCGGCCTCCCCGTCTTCGTCGACGTGGGCAACGGTTATTACCCGGTCACGGTCCGCGATCCCTTCCGCTACTTCCCGAACGACCCCAAGGCCGGCGAGAGCAACCTCTCCTTCGAGACCGTCGAGGAGGGACCCGGGCTTCCGCAATCGGCGTATCGCCCCGACCTCGACACCGACTTCGACGGCGTCCTCGATCATCCGAACACGCTCGGCAACAAGGGCATCGCAGGCGTCGACAACCTCCTCACCTGGTACGAGCGCGAGACCGACACGCTCATCATCCGGCCCGTCGTGCCGCTCGACGAGAAGACCGAGTACGCGGTGGTGCTCACCGATCGACTGCGCGGCGGCAATCGCCAGCCCATCCGCTCGCCGTTCGCCGACATCCACCACCCCACGCAGAGGAAGGGCGTCGCCCGGCTCGAGGACGTGCTCCGCGACAAGGGGCTCGCGAACTACTACGGCGATCTTGCCGGCACTGGCCTCTCGCACGTCGCGTTCGCATGGACGTTCACGACGCAGCCCACGCACGAGGACATGGTCCTCCTTCGCGACGGGCTCTACGGGCACGGGCCGTTCGCGCGCTTCGCGAACGATTACCCCGCGGTCTTCGACGTCAAGCAGGTGGCCGGCCCGAACCCGCAAGGCGAGGATCAGGGCAACCTCAAGGCCGCGCCCCCAGGCTCGGCGTGCGCGAAGCGCTCCGCGACGCCGTACGTGATCAAGCTCAACGAGCCGGACATCCGCGACTCGTTCGAGCAGCTCTTCTCGCAGGTCTTCGGTCTCGACCCCGGCGATCTCGCCGCGGTGAGGAAGGGCTTCGACAACATCGATCACATCGTCGTCGGCTCGTACAAGTCGCCGTACCTGATGGGCGACCCCGCATCGCGCAATCCCGACACGCGCTTCCATCTCGACTTCCGCACCGGCGCCGGCGACGTCCAGCCCGACACCATCCAGTGGTTCCTGTCCGTGCCCAAGGTGAAGTCGGGCGGGAAGGCCGGTCCCTTCCCCGTCGCGTTCTGGGGCCACGGCGTCACTGGCCACTCCGACGAGATCCTCTTCTACGCCGGCGACTACGCGAAGCAGGGCATCGCGCTCTTCGGTTACAACAACCCCGAGCACGGCCTCGTCTTCGGCGAGAGCGACGAGACCCTCGCGTCCGCGCGGCTGTCGCTCAACTGCCTCGTCCCGTTCCTGGGAGCGTTCAAGAACGGACGCGCGCACGATCTCAACGGCGATGGAAAGCCGGACAGCGGCTGGTTCTGGTGGACCTCGCACATCTTCCACACGCGCGACAACGTCCGTCAGGGAATCCTCGACGGCATGCAGGCGGTGCGCATCCTGCGCTCGTTCGACGGACGCGTCGGAACGCAGGATTTCAACGGCGACGGAGTGCCGGAAAAAGCCGGCGATTTCGACGCCGACGGCAATGTCGACGTCGGCGGTCCGAACGTCTCGTACTTCGCCGCCGGCGAATCGCTGGGCGGCATCATGAGCGGCATCCAGGGCGGCATCGATCCGTACATGGTCGCGGCCGCGCCGATGTCCGGCGGCGGGTCGCTCGCCATCGACGTCGGCTTCCGCTCGTATGGCGTCGTCGAAGCGGTGACGGGTCAGCTCATGGGGCCGATCGTCTTCTCCGTCGACCCCAAGGACCGTCCCGACGGCAAGGACATGTCCGTGATCGGCTCACGCTGCGCGCCGGCCCAGCGCTCGGTGCGCATCGTCGTCAACGAAGGCGACAACAATCACGAGCTCGAGATCGCGTGCCTGAATCCCGACGAGCTCGGCGAGCGCATGACGGTCGTCGTGGAGAACGTCACCAACGGCGAGGTCCGCTGCGCACGCACGATGAAGGGCGGGCTCTTCCGCGTCCCCATCCCCAGCAGCATCGATGACCGGCTCGACATCCAGGTCTACAACGCCCCCGACGTCGTGAAATCGTACGACGGCTGCGAGGTGCTCGCCGGTGCGCCGGTGGGACGTCGCATCTCCACCTGGGAGCAGGCTGCGCTCCACACCACCGACGTGGCGACGCCGGACACGAACAGGTGCGACGAGCCGGCGGGCTGCGCGCAGTTCCGCGACGTCTTCTATCCCGTGGGCTCTGCGCTCGGCGCGCCCAACGAGGGTTTCGGCTTCCGCCGGCAGTCGCCGCAGCTACGCCGCTTCCGCGATCTCGCGCAGGCGGCGTTCGATCCCGCCGACCCGATCGCGTTCGCGCCCTACTACATGCTCAAGCCGCTCACCGATCCTGAGGGCAACCGCGTGGCGCCGCATGCGCTCCTCAACGTCAACACGGTCGGTGACAACTTCGTGCAGATCGCGGCCGGTCTGACGTTCGCGCGTGCTGCGGGCGCCGTGCCGTTCCTGCCGCCGTCGGCAGCTGCGCGCTATCCCGAGTACGCGGACTACGCGACGCCGCAGGAGCTCTACGAGCGACTCGGCCGGAGAACGCCGATGCAGTTCCTCATCGACAAGTCGGTCGTCGAAGGCGTCGCGCGTCTGGGCAAGACCAGCGCGGGTCCGACGTGCCGTGCCAACTACCGCGTCGATACCGACCTCTGCACCAAACCAAGGACCATCGATGCGCTCGAGTGCAAGAACGCGCTCTTCGATGCCGACTGGGTGAGCGAGGGCGGCCTTCCCTACGATCAACCGCACCCCGCGGTCCCGCTGCGCCTTGGCCGCGTCGCGAAGGTGCGCGTGACCGACAGCACGACGCTCGCCGCGGCATGGGAGCCGCGGCTACGCGGCGTACCTTTCGCTCCCGACGAGACGGCGTGGTCGGCCTCCGAGCGGGTCGTCGCACTGTGGAACCACTACCTCGTGCCGAAGGGCCAGCACACGTGGGACGTCGGTGACGTGTGCCGCGCGTGGGACTTCGCCACGTACGGCAACGCGCTCACCGCCCGCTTCTTCGCGACCGAGGGCCGCGACGTCTACTACCTGAGCCACCCGAAGACCCACGGCTGCCTGGTCGACGGCTCGTGCGACTTCTTGAAGTGAATGAAGTAGAGACGTTACGGCGAACGTCTCAGAGCGAGCACGCTGTGT
>JAYTZB010001134.1:0-1851 GCA_043742085.1 Polyangiaceae bacterium | reverse complement strand
CGCCACGAGCACCGCACGCCGCGCGCGGACCGTGACGAGATGCCCGCTCTCGGACCGAGCGCGAACGCCGACCGCGCGACCGCCGACGATCTCGACGTGCTCGACGGCGCACGACGTGAAGATGCGCGCGCCTCGCTGCAGCGACCACGGGACGTACGTGACGCTCATCCCTTGCTTCGCGCCGTTCGGGCAGCCGGTGAGGCACATGCCCGAGCCCTTGCAGCCGCGATCGTAGCGACGCATCGGCGCGGCGTCGAAGCCGTGCCGCTTCGCCTGCGCGACGAAGAGGCGGTTGTTCTCGCCGAGCACCGAGGGATCGACCTCGCGTACCGAGAGATCGAGCTCGAGGGCATCGAAGTGCGGCTCGAGCGCCTGCATGGTGATGCCGCGATGCGCGCCGCTGCCCAGACCGAAGCGCGCGGCCCAGTCGTCGACGACGTCCTCCGGGATCCGCCACGCGATCGCCGAGTTGACGAGCGTGCTGCCGCCGACGCAGCGTCCCTGCAGTAGCGGCATGTACGCGCGGCCCTGGAGCACCTGCATGCCCGACTGGCGCATGACCCGCCCGAACGCGGTGTGAACGTCCTTCGTGACGTCCTTCGTCTTGAGCCACGGCCCCTCCTCGACGATGCCGACGGAGAGCCCTGCTGCGGTGAGCGCGTGCGCGGCGGTGGCGCCGGCTGCGCCCGACCCCACGATGACGACGTCGAACACGTCGTCGATGGATCGCGTCAGCCCCTCGCCGTCGACGACCGAGCCCTCCGGAAGATCCTCGTCAGCGTGACGGTGGTCATGCGGCTGCGTGGTCATGGCTCTCTCCGCTCTCGTCGGTGGCTGCCCGTGCTCGTGACGTCAGGCGCGTCGCGCTGATCAACTTCGCGGCGGCTGCGAGGCCGTGCCCTTCGCGCCCGCCTGGTGCGGCGACGGCGTGAGGAGCCGTCGCGCTCGGCACGGTCATGGCCGCGCGCACCGCCGCCGACTTCGCGTAGAGCAGCGTCGCCATCGCCTTGAACGACATGGCGAGCTGCCGCACGAAGTAGTTCGAGCTCGTCACCAGCCGCGTGAGCACGCGCGCGCGATCGTCGGCGCCGAGCGACGCGATGGTCGCGAGGCGCCGGATCGTGAAGAGCGGCGCGAGCGCCACCATCCAGAGTGTTGCACGGAGCCCGAGTGACTGCTCGAGCGGGATCGTCGCCAGCACCTCGTCGAAGAAGCGTGCAGGATGCATGGAAGCAACGCCGTGCGGCAGCGGGCTGCGCGGCGGTTCCGGGTAGATGGCGTCGAAGGCCGCGTCGGTCCAGGCAAGCTCGAACGATGCGAGACGGGGAAGAAAATGCGGCCTCTTCACGATCACCTCTTGGGCTTTGATGTCTTCTTGGCGGAAGCGTTGGCGTTGGAGCTGCTCGGAGTTCCGGCGCGGCTGGTCCGGCTCGCCCGCTCGGCGACCTCGCGCGTCTCGCGGGTCTCGCGCTTGCGCGCGGCCTCGCCGCCGGCAGGCCGATGGCCGTGGCGACCCAGCCACTCCTCGTCCATGGCGGCGAACACGTCGCGCAGCGCATTGCGTGCCCCGTCGGGATCGCCGGCCTGCACGAGGCCGATGAGCGCGCCGTAGAAGCCGACCGAGTCCTCGCGCTTGTCGTAGAGCTGCGCGACCAGCGCGGGCTGCTCCTCGGGGAAGCGCGCGAACGAGTTCAGGATCAGCTCGAAGCCCACGTTCCGTGCCGCGCGGACGACGGCGCGCTGGAACGCGAGGTCACCGCGGGCATACGCCTGCGCGTCATGGAGGCGCGTGCCCTGCGCCGCGGCGATCTCGCGCATCGCCGCGATGTCCTCGTCGGTGTGCCGCACGGC